>UWYT01000227.1 GCA_900608495.1 Olavius algarvensis spirochete endosymbiont
CGAAGGTGAGGGCCTTTAGGAGCTTTTGCTAATCGATAATGCGGCATTATCGACTGCAAGGCGGTATCGGCTTGCAGGCTGTGGGGCTTTGTGATTGGCCTAGTAAGTTCAAAGCTCGTTTATGAGGCTTCGTAAGGAGAGGTTTGGCTTAGGGGTTTGCTATCTGCAAGCTGATACCTAAAGGCCCTGAATGAGCCGCTTGGGGGGG
>UWYT01000220.1 GCA_900608495.1 Olavius algarvensis spirochete endosymbiont
AATGATCAGCAAGCAGGCGATTGAAGATCTGGAGGTGGCGCTGCCAAATCTGGAAAAACAGAAAAATATCGTAGATCTGGCCACGTTGTCTGCTCGTGAACAAACCCTGCTTCACACGCTGGCCGACAAGCGGAAACAATACATTTCAACAGTACTAATGCAGTTTGTAAAAGGAGAATAAGTCATGAGCAGCAAGATTGATCAGAAAGACATCAACAACGCGGCATGGGCGGCGTGCGACACCTTCCGGGGCGTTGTTGATCCGGCGCAGTACAAAGACTACATCCTCGTGATGCTGTTTTTGAAATACATCTCGGATGTATGGCAAGACCACTACGAAGAATATCAGAAGCAGTATGGCGATGATGATGTTCGTATCCGCCGCAAGCTCGAGCGTGAACGTTTTGTTCTCCCGGTGGTGAAACTTACCGAAAAGAATTACGAAACCGGTGAAGAAACAGTTCTGGATGAATTCCCCGCCACCTATTACAGCCTTTATGAGCGCAGGTCCGCCGCCAACATCGGTGAGCTGATCAATATCGTGCTCGATCATATTGAAGAGAGCAACAAGGCCAAGCTTGAAGGGGTCTTCCGCAATATCGACTTTAACAGCGAGGCCAATCTCGGGTGGACGAAGGATCGGAATAAACGACTCAAAACGTTGCTGGAAGACTTCAACAAGCCACAGCTCAGCATGAAGCCCAGCCTCGTGTCCGAGGATGTGATCGGTAATACCTATATCTACCTGATTGAACGCTTTGCTTCCGATTCCGGAAAGAAAGCTGGAGAATTCTTCAGTCCAATCCCAGTTACGAAGTTGGTTGCTAAATTAGTTAACCCAAAACCGGGCGATCGTATTTGTGACCCGACTTGTGGTGCAGGTGGCTTGTTGATCAAGGCTGCTGAAGAAGTCGCAAAGCAAGCCGGCGATGACAAACAAGCCGCTCGCAACTTTGCTCTCTTCGGGCAGGAATCCAACGGCAGCACATGGGCGCTCTGCAGGATGAATATGTTTCTGCACAGCTTTGACAGCGCCCGGGTGGAATGGTGCGACACCCTGAACAGTCCGCTGCTGGTGGAAAATGACCGGCTGATGAAATTCAACTGCGTTGTGGCTAATCCGCCGTTCTCGTTGGATAAATGGGGTGCCGAAAGCGCCGAGAGCGACCAGTACAACCGATTCTGGCGCGGTGTCCCGCCTAAGAGCAAAGGCGACTGGGCTTTTATCAGTCACATGATAGAGACGGCTCTTGAAAAGCAGGGCCGGGTTGCCGTGGTGGTGCCTCATGGCGTGTTGTTCCGGGGCGCAGCCGAAGGCCGTATCCGCCAGAAAATGATCGAGGAAAATCTGCTGGATGCGGTGATTGGCCTGCCGGGCAACCTGTTCCCGACCACCAACATTCCGGTGGCGATTCTGGTCTTTGACCGCTCCCGTGAAAAAGGCGGCGTTCGTGAAGATTGCAAAAACGTCTTCTTTGTCGATGCCAGCCGGGAGTATGTCTCCGGGAAAAACATGAACACCCTTTCGGAAGCCCACATCGGCAAGATCATGGCAACCTACGCCGCCCGGGCTGAAGAAGAAAAATACGCCCATGTGGCCGAGTTCGCCGAGATCAAGGAAAACGACTTCAACCTCAACATTCCCCGCTATGTGGACACTTTTGAGGAGGAAGAGGAGATCGACATAGATGCGGTGCAGGTGGAAATTGACGACTTGGAAAAAGAGCTGGCAGCAGTGCGGGAACAAATGTCGATCAAGCTGAAGCAGATCGACAGGAATGCTGAGGTATGAGTGATGAATGATGAATTAAAAACAAATCAACACTCAGCATTAAGCACTCAGAGCTCGGCAAAGCCGCAAGTGAGTGCTGAGTTAAAGATTACAGATAGAAGTTTTTCATTTTCCGTGCGAGTTGTTAAGCTTTGCCAGTTTCTTGAAAATAAGGATCGGGTTTCAAAAACATTGGCCAATCAGTTGTTGCGCTCAGGAACCTCGATAGGAGCGAATATTGAGGAGGCACAAGCAGGACAAAGCAAAGCGGACTTCATTGCGAAGATGTCTATTGCACGCAAGGAAGCACGAGAAACTCACTATTGGCTGCGTCTTCTCAAAGAGTCTGAAATCGTCTCAGAAGCTCAGCTCTCAGAAGTCATCAACGAAGCAGACGAAATCATCCGTATCCTCACTGCTATCGTCAAAACCTCACAAACAAGGAATTCAAATGCTAGATAATTCATCATTCATAATTTATCACTCATCATTCGCAGCAGGCGTTATGGCCGAGAAGCTGGGGGAGATTAAGCGATGAAAGCTAAAATAAATGCCAATGGCACAGAGATTACTGTTTTATCGAAAGGAGATGAAAATGATTTTATCTCTTTAACAGATATTGCCCGTTATAAAAATCCGGATGAACCCAAGGATGTTGTCAAAAACTGGATGCGTAATAGTAGTACCATAGAATTTCTCGGTTTGTGGGAGAAATTGAATAATCCAAATTTTAAAGGGGTCGAATTCGACTCCTTTATACATGAAGCAGGGGCAAACGCCTTCACACTTTCACCGAAGAAGTGGATTTCAGCGACAAATGCTATTGGAATCATTTCAAAAGCAGGTAGATCCGGAGGAACTTTTGCACACAAAGATATCGCCTTTGAGTTTGCATCCTGGGTATCGGCAGAGTTCAAGCTCTACATTATAAAAGATTATCAACGGCTAAAGTCAGATGAGAACAGTCGAATTTCCCTCGAGTGGAATGTAAATCGAGTCATATCCAAGATTAACTATAAAATTCACACAGATGCAATCAGAGATAACCTTATCCCGCATCTTGTTTCAAAGAAGCAGCAAATTTACACCTATGCCAATGAGGCAGATGTTCTTAATGTGGCTCTTTTTGGCAAAACAGCTAAAGAGTGGAAAGAACAGAATCCCGGAGTCAAAGGAAATATGCGTGATGAAGCAAGCATTCAACAGTTGATAGTCCTCTCCAATCTTGAAAGCATGAATGCAGAGTTGATTAAACAGGAAATTCCACAGAAACAGCGACTTGTCATTCTCAACAAAATGGCCATAGAACAGATAACCAGCATTCTTGGCAGCTCAGCAATAAAACAACTGGGAGGTAGCCACAAATGAACACGGATAAATCAATGATCAGTGAAAAATGGAAATTGAAAACTGATAAACGGCTCAAGGAGATTCAGCGATGAGTAGACTTGGAACGAAAATAGAGCTTCTTTCTGGTCAGCATATTGAAGCGGCAAACACTAACACTCTGGAGAATGGAGTTCCCTATTTAACTGGCCCTGCTGACTTTATTGGCAAAAAGCCTGTTGCTACTAAATACACCGAGTTTCCAAAGGTTTGTTGCGATAAAGGCGATATCCTAATAACCGTAAAAGGTTCCGGAACAGGGAGTATCGCAATTTCAGATGCAACATACTGTATTTCAAGACAATTGATGGCTATAAGGTGCAAAGGTATCAATCCCTTCTTTGCGCAGTATTTATTAGAACTAAACGAGAAGAAGTTTAATTCAAGTGCAGCAGGGCCAATTCCAGGGATTTCAAGGACTGACGTCTTAAACTTGAGAGTTCCCAAAACTCCACTCCCCGAACAAAAAGCCATTGCTGATCTGCTGTCCACTTGGGATGAGGCTATCGAGAAAACCGAACGGCTGATTCTGGTGAAGGAAACGCGCTTTAAGCGGTTGCTAAACGACCTGATTCATCAGGGCCGTAGTAACCATACTTGGACAGGTTACAACCTTAGTGACCTTTGCAGCCTGGTTTCTCGCAAGAATGGCGAAAACAATACGAATGTACTGACTTCTTCTGCTCAGAACGGATTAGTCAGTCAGCTTGAGTATTACAACAAAAGTGTATCGTCCAAAAATGTGACAGGTTACTACCTTCTGAAAAAGGGTGAATTTGCTTACAACCGAAGTTCCGCCAAGGGATACCCCTATGGTGCAACAAAGCGTTTGGACAGATATGAAAAAGGCGTTTTATCGACCTTATATCTCTGTTTCGCTTTAAAATCAAATGCCCCCTGTGAATCTGATTTTCTTCTTCACCTCTTCGAGTCTGGTGCGACAAACCGCGAATTGCGTGCAGTCTGTCAAGAGGGGGCGAGAAGTCACGGACTATTGAATATCACGAAGTCTGATTTTTTCGGAATCAAACTCTTTCTTCCTGACCAAGACCAACAGAAGAAAATTCAGTCTGCTCTGAATACAGCTCAAGACGAAATCGATCTACTGAAACAGCTCGCAGATAAATACAAAACCCAGAAGCGCGGCCTGATGCAGAAGATGCTCACAGGCGAATGGCGGGTAAAACCGGAAATCGTTAACCAATACATGGAGGCGTAATCATGGCAAAAGGTAAAAATCAGCACGTTGTAAAACATCCCGATGGCTGGGCGGTTAAAGGCGAAGGTAACAGCAAGGCGACCAAAGCTACCCGCACACAGGCGCAGGCCATTGATAAGGCAGAGAACATCGCCAGAAACCAGAAGTCGGACACTAAAATTCATGGCGTGGACGGAAAGATCCGTGCTGGCAACAGCTACGGAAACGACCCGTGCCCGCCCAAGGATAAAAAGTAAGGAGTGATTCAATGCCAATATTTATATCGCATACAACCAGAGATGATGAATTAGCCAAAAAGGTGTTTCGGCGGCTTAACCGTATCCACGATATCACCTGTTATATCGATGATATGGATAAGGAGCTTGGAAATAACCGTGGTAAATCAAGCCTCACTCCATTACTGGTCGACAGACTGCGCAAATGCGACACATTGCTTGCTGTTGTCACAGAAAACACAAAGGGATCATGGTGGGTGCCATTTGAAATTGGCGCTGCACGAGAAATGCCCCGGGTTATATCAAGCTTTACACCTCTACCGGATCGTTCCTCTTATAGCTTGCAAGAGACATTGCCGGAATACCTTCTTGAGTGCCCTCGGCTGCGCTCTGATGGCGATATAGATGTTTTTGCAAGAGAGTACAAAAGACAGTCTCTGCTGCTGGAAAAAAGCATTGGGCTTGAGAACTTCTCTCAAAGATCGGCCTCGGTTAATAATGCCCGGAACTTTGAATCTACTGTAATGAAATCACTGGGTCAGAGGAGTTATTGATGAGCTTTTACAATTTTTACAACACCAATGTAACCCCCAAACACAAGACGTTTATCAGTTTTCATCATGCAGATGATTACTACAAAAAGCATCTTGAGACTCAATGGGGTGAGCAGTTCGACGGGTTTGTTTCAAGGTAAGTCGGGGATGGCGATATTAACCCATATTTTCCCACAGATTTTATCCGCCAGTTGATTCGTGATGATTTCATTTCTGATGCCACCGTTACACTTGTGCTTGTCGGACAGGGAACATGGCGCAGAAAGCATGTGGACTGGGAAATAGCTTCGAGTATTCGTAACACGAAGAATAATTCAAGAACTGGATTATTGGGTTTACTGCTGCCGACCTATTCGGCACAGCTACCATACGGGATGAATTCGTCAGTTTTGAAGTATACGGAAAATGGCAGCGTCTATAATCCATATACAATTTCTCCACGGTTGAATGACAGCATTGAATGCGGATTCGCCAAAATATATGCCTGGCCGACCTCTCCAGATGATTTGCACCAATGGATTCATGATGCATTTCAGCGACGTAAAACATGTCTGCCGACAAACCGTCGGGACAGTTTTTCAAATAATAGAACCGAAGCTCAAACACATTGGAGGGATTAACAATGATATCAAGTACAAATAAAAGGAAGGTTTTTATTTCACATTATAAAGGGGACCGGAACGAGGTTGATGCTTTTATAAAGGATTACTCATCCGTTTTCATCCCTAAGGTGTTGGGTGCCAACGATAATGATGAATTTATAAACAGCACGAACACCGACTATGTCATGCAGCGCATAAGGGAAGAATACCTTGGTGACAGTACCGTAACGATTGTTTTGATAGGAAGCTGCACACATAGTCGACGATACGTTGACTGGGAGATTAAGAGTTCTTTGCGTCAGGGACAATACACCCCCAATGGATTGATTGGCATCCTTCTGCCAAGCCAAGGAAACTCAGCGCATCTGCCCCCACGTATTAAAGCGAACTGGGCCAAAGGCGAGTCTAATTGTTATGCGCGGTACAGGCCTTATCCGTATTCAAAAGAGGAACTGTCTATTTGGATTGAAGATGCATATCAGGCCCGAACTTCTCGGGCGCATCGGATCCAGAACTCTCAGGATATGATGAAGTACAATGGCGTGTGTAAAATTTGCGGGGTGACACATTGATGACAACAGAATACAAACCACCCTTAGCCATACATTTTATTTGGAACCCGGCAGATGATGAGCCTGTAGCTACGATCCTTGATGCTGTCAGGTCCAGCTTTGCGCGTGATGTAGACCGGCCGTTTTCTCGTGGCTTAAACATACCGCTATTTTTCTATAGCTCAGAAAGCCCGAATCAGTTTCCGCCACACTCACCTGCACAGCAGGCTGCAAAAGATATTGTATTCGTGTTCGCAAGCGTAAATACATTAGGGCGGGACTCATGGAAATCATACATTGATCAACTGTCACTATCGGACACCTTTCTGGCGGTTCCAATAGCCATTGATAGAAATGGATTGGATCATGGCGGTGAAGGCAGTCTCAAAAATCTAAATTTCCTGAGGTTTTACGAATGGCAGGGAGATTTAAAAGAGCAGCGGGCTATACTGGCCATGGCTCATGAAATATACAGACACGGTTTTGTCGAAATTAGTAAAATGATCATGGCAAGTGTTCATCAATTAAGATTTTTTTAAGCCATGCAAAAGCTGGAGATACTGGCCGCCTCCACGCTGAATCAATCTATAAATTCATCGATAGTACCAATATGTCGCGATTTTTTGATGCGACCGAAATATCGCCGGGCTTCAAATTTGATGAAGAAATTATTAAGCACATAAAAGAATCCACATTGGTAGCGATAGGAAGTGACGCCTATTCCTCAAGATATTGGTGTCAGAGAGAAATCCTTTGCGCTAAACAACATCAGCGGCCAATCATCGCGGTTGATTGTCTTCAAGATTTTGAAGACAGAGTTTTCCCCGCAGGATCTAATGTCCCCTGTGTGCATGTTTCGCCGGACACTCCGATTAGCGAGTCTGATATATTGCGTATCTTAATTGCAACCATTCTTGAAACGATACGCCACCTACATGCTCAAAAATCACTCGAATATTATCAAAGCCAGAATTGGATCGATAATGACTGTGCCATCATTTCACGGCCACCCGAAATCCGTCAGGTAATCGACTTAAAAAAAAGTGGGAAACAAAAAATTTGTTACCCTGAACCTTCGCTCTACTCCGAGGAAGCAGACTGGCTTTCTCATTTTGAAGTGGATGCGTTTACGCCCTTGTGGAACAAGGCTGAAGATGGGGCTTTGGGTTGTTGCAGAATAGGTATTTCCATCTCTGATAATCCTGTCGGTAATTATTCAGATTGCCACCTACATGCCGATCATCTGAAGAGACTATCCCAAGATCTGGCACGCCACCTTCTTGCGAGAGCGGGAACAGTTATCTATGGCGGAGACCTTCGCAAAGATGGATTCACACATTTTATACTTGATGAGGCGATAGCACTAAAGACTCGTCTCAATACCGATAGCATTCATGTTGAGAATCATCTGGCTTGGCCTCTGCATGTATCAGATCCAGAAATTGTTGCTTGGAGAGCTAAGTATAGTGGGATCGTAAAAACTGTTGAGCATGATATTCCAGATGATATTGCAAAAGGCATCGATAAGAGTGTCTTCATTGCTCCAAGTGGAACAGATAACAAATATATCTGGTCCCGTTGCCTTACACGGATGCGAGAGAAATCCATTGAGTTGTCTCATGCACGAATATGCGCTGGGGGTGAACTTGCGGGCTATCACGGAAAAATGCCGGGTGTTCTTGAAGAGATAATAATTTCAATAGAAAAAAATAAACCAATCTTTTTGCTCGGCGCTTTCGGTGGTGTTGTTGCCGAGGTTTGTAAAACAATCTTAGATAAGGCTATTGCTGAACCGATAACCGAACACTGGCAGATTACAAATAACGGTGGGTATTTTGAGCTTCAGGAAAAAGCCAAACAAGGAAGTCAGAATGCTGACTACACGAAGATCAAGACCGTTTTAGAAGGCATATCAGTGGATGATTTGGCACGTTCTTCCGGCCTTAGTTCAGACGATTATCAGCGATTAATAGAATCCCCTTTTGTAGATGAGTGCGTGCATCTTGTTTTAAAAGGACTAAAAGCATTAGCTTCTGCCAGTGTGAGTACAAAAACGGAGGGGCATGATGAGTAACTTTCAGATAAATGAAAAGCATCTTTCTCAAATCCCGGTTTTGCAGCTTTTGATTGGCTTGGGATTTGAATTTTTGACACCGGCCGAAACACTCCGAGAAAGACAGGATCGAACATCCAATGTTTTGTTGGAAAGTATTCTGCGCAACCAGCTCAAAGAGATAAACCGCATTCGATACAAAGGCAGTGAGTATCTCTTTAGCGAAGAGAATGTGCAGTCGGCTATCCAGAAGCTGAAAAACATCAAATACGACGGCCTGCTGAAGACCAACGAGGCTATTTACGATCTGATTACGCTTGGGACGGCCATGGAGCAGACCATTGAGGGCGACTCAAAAAGCTTCAACATGAACTATGTCGACTGGCGTAATCCCGGTCGCAACAAGTTTCATGTGACGGTCGAATACAGTGTTGAACGTTCCAGAAGTACAGAGACCGCCCGTCCGGATATAGTTCTCTTCGTTAATGGTATTCCGTTTTGCGTGATTGAGTGCAAAACGCCGCAGATTGAAGTGGAACAGGCTGTTTCGCAGTCGATCAGAAATCAGAATGATGACTATATCCCGAAACTCTTCATCTACAGCCAAATGGTATTGGCACTGAATAAAAACAGCGCTATGTACTCAACAACGGGAACCGCTGCAAAATTCTGGGGGGTATGGAAAGAGCCTCAGATGGATAACGGCGAGCGAGAATTTGAAAAACTGGCAGCAGTAGTCAACCAACCACTTGCCGAGGATGTTATCGCCAGAATTTCTTCTACCTTTGATGTTAAGCCGGAAACTTTTACCGGTAACAGACTGGTGACCGAACAGGATAAATCTCTGTTCTCCCTTTGCCGTCCGGAAAGGCTCTTGGAATTGGCGTGGAAGTTTACTGTGTTTGACGGGGGGATCAAAAAGGTTGCCCGCTATCAGCAGTATTTCGTCATCAAGTCTACCTTGAACCGGGTTAAGCATTTCGATAGCACCAATTCACGTAAAGGCGGTGTTATCTGGCACACCCAGGGATCGGGAAAGTCACTGACCATGGTGATGCTGGCCCGTAACCTGGCCTTAGATCCCGAAATTTTGAATCCGCGAATTGTTCTTGTGACAGACCGTGACGACCTCGACAAGCAGCTTGGGAACACCTTTGCCGCCTGCGGCCTTGAAGCAAACCGGGCAACATCAGGCAGAAACCTGTTGGAATTGGTTGCTGAAAAGAAGTCAGGAATTATCACAACCCTCATTCATAAGTACGACAAAGCTTACGCGGTAAAGAAATATCAGGATGAATCGCCCGATATTTTCATTCTGGTGGATGAGAGTCACCGTACTCAGTTCGGCTCCTTTTCCGCCCGGATGAGACAGATGTTTCCCCATGCCTGTTATTTGGGATTTACCGGCACGCCGCTTTTGAAGAAGGAAAAGAACAACTTTACCAAATTCGGTGAACTGGTGGAGCCCCATTATTCCATCACACAGGCCGTTGAAGATGGCACGGTGGTTCCGCTTCTGTATGAGGGGCGGCATGTGGAGATGACACAGAACCAGACCGCTGTTGATCTGTGGTTTGAGCGTCACACACAGGGGTTGACCAAGGAGCAGCAGGCGGACCTGAAACGGAAATATGCACGAGCGGAAATGCTGAACAAAGCCGATCAGGTCATCTACATGAGAGCTTTTGACATCAGCGAGCACTTCCGTTCCAACTGGCAGGGAACGGGATTCAAGGCCCAGCTGGTGGCCCCGAATAAAGCATCTGCGCTCAAGTACAATGCGTATCTGAATGAGATTGGTATTGTCAGTTCCGAGGTTGTTATCTCGCCACCGGATATGCGCGAAGGCTATGAAGAGACCAATGATGAAACAACGGATGAGGTCGTAAAATTCTGGCAAAAAATGATGAAGCGCTATGGCAGTGAAGAAGAATACACCAAACAGCTCATCAACCAGTTTAAACACGGTAGCGAACCTGAAATCCTTATTGTCGTTGATAAGCTGCTAACGGGTTTTGACGCTCCGCGAAACGCGGTCCTCTATCTGTGCAGGGTGTTAAGGGAGCACACGCTGCTTCAGGCAATTGCCCGGGTCAACCGGCTTCATGAGGGTAAGGAGTTCGGATTTATTGTCGACTATGCAAGCGTCCTCGGTGAGCTGGACAAAGCCCTTACCATGTACAGCGCATTTGAAGGATTCGATGAATCCGATCTGGTCGGAACGCTGACATCCATTAACAGCGAGATCGAAAAACTACCCTCCCGGTATTCCGATCTTTGGGATCTATTCAAAACGGTTAAGCATTCCTACGATGAAGAAGCTTATGAAGTGCTGCTTGCCGACGATGAGCTCAGAGAAGAGTTTTACGGCCGTCTTTCGGAGTTCGGAAAAACCCTTGGTATCGCACTCTCCTCCGAGAAGTTTCTGACCGAAACCGATGAAAAAACTTTGTCCAGATACAAGGCAGACCTTCGGAAATTCCAGTCACTCAAGGCGTCTGTCAAGCTCCGGTATGCAGAGGCAATTGATTACCGGGATTATGAGCTCAAAATCAAAAAACTGCTGGATACACATATTCAGGCTAATGAAGTTGTTCAGCTGAATGAGCCGGTCAATATCTTTGACGACAAAATGTTCAATCAGGTCAAAGAGGAACAAGGCGTCTACCAGACCAAAAAAACAACGGCTTCAAAGGCTGATACGATTGCACACGCCACGAAGAAAGTCATCACCGAAAAGATGGATGAAGACCCTGCGTTTTACGAGAAGTTCTCAAAACTGATCCAGCAGGCCATTGAAGATTTCAGGGCTAAGAGGATATCCGATCTGGATTATCTGAACAAAGTCGTCGATATCCGCAACAAGGTTGTTGGCAAGGTGCATGATGATATACCGGATAAGCTTTCCGGGAATGAAAATGCCATGGCCTATTTCGGGGTGCTTAAGCCTTTACTTGAAAAACACGAATTAAGTGAAGAAGACCTTGAATCAGCTGCGGCTGATACGGGAATTGCTATTCATGGCATATTGGAAAAACACAAGAAGGTTCACTTCTGGGATGATGAGGACGCTCAGAAACAGGCGGTTAATGAGATTGAAGATTACCTCTATGATGAGCTCAAGAGGGAAAGAGGGATCGAACTGTCGCTTGATCAGATGGATGACATCATCGAAAAGGTCCTGCAGGTAGCAAAGCACAGGAGCTATAAATAATGGAGGCATTAATCCATAACAACAAACACTCGGCTGTTTACGGGCGGAAGACCATCGATTTCAGTCTGTTGTACTGTGACAGAAAAACGATGGAAATTGCTGTGCATCCTGACAGCACGGTTATCGTTAAAGCACCCGTGCAGTCCGATTTCACATTGATAGAAAAGAAAATAATAAAGCGGGCTCGCTGGATTCTCAGGCAGTTGAATTATTTCAAGCAGTTTAATCCAAAGACTCCTGATCGCTGTTACGTGAACGGCGAGACCCACTTGTACCTTGGAAAGCAATATCGCTTGAAATTAACTGAAGGCACGGAAAACTCAGTGAAATTGTCTCGTGGCTTTTTTCATATCACTTGCCGGAACGAACCGACTCCAAATGCAGCCAAGAAGCTATTGAACCAATGGTATTCGGAAAAGGCACAACTTCAATTTGCAGAAAGCATGGATCGCTGCTGGCAGAAATTCAATGGTCTCGGTATTGACCAGTCAAAACTCTCCATCAAGCGAATGCAAAAAAGATGGGGCAGTCTTTCAGACAAGGGCACAGTAACCCTCAATACAGACCTGATCAGAGCGCCTAAAGAATGTATTGACTATGTTGTTACGCATGAGCTGTGTCACCTGAAATATCATGATCATAGCCCAGAGTTTTATAAGCTCCTCGACTCAGTCATCCCGGGCTGGGAAAAGATAAAACACAAACTCGAACTCAGTATGGTGTGATCATGAAAAGGAATATTTTAATACATATAGAATGGGGAGCAACTCTATGAGCATTCAAGACGCAATCAAACAAATTTTGAAGGAAGCTGGAAAGCCCCTCCATGCCAAAGAGATCACCGAGCAGATTATTGAAGCTGGCTTGTGGTCTACCGATGGCAAAACGCCGGAGGCCACTGTCAGTGCCCGCCTGTATTCGGACATCAAAAAACATGGGGACCAGTCGATCTTTGTGCAGGTTGCGCCTCGGACGTTCTCCCTTCGGAATGTACAGCCTGTTGCTGTTTACGATGCCAGGGAACCAGAACCCAGGAGCGAGAGTCCTCCGGACAGCTCGAAAGCAACGTATTCCTTCCTGGATGCCGCTGAAAAGGTGCTGGATCAGTTTGGCAACCGGGACTCCATGCATTCCCGGGATATTACTGATAAAGCCATGAAGCAGGGATGGTTGAATACCTCAGGCAAGACTCCCGAAGCAACAATGAATGCTCAAGTTGGTTACGGAAATCAAACGGGCAAAAGCCAGTGGTGTGCCCGGCCGGTTTGTACGTACATCACCCGGGCATTACAGCCTCGTCAAATGGATGGGAACCGGCCTCCCATATCAAATTTCCAAGCACAATCGAGAGATCCGGAAGAAGCTGCTGTTCCAGTTAAGGCAAGTCTAACAATCCAGTTCTTGTCAATCGTGTGGCGGCAGCCTGCACGCTCGAAGTTTCCACAACTGTTGATTCAGGTAAGTTTAATCAGGTATTCAGTTGGCTTATACGTGAAGGAATAATCCCTGCATATCCGGCAGAAGAGGATCAGGATTGGTTTTCAAAAAACATTTTCCTGCTGAAAATCATCGAAGATGAGTTTAGCGATGAGCTTCGGGACAATAAAACGGATGAGTTTTATCTGAGCCAGTTTGTCTGGGTGCTCTATGAGAATCTGTCCAATCCATTTAGCCTGAAAAAGCAGATCGTTAAATACGGTGCTCCCGGAACCGGGAAAACATACCAAGCTCGTCAGCAAACCTCGCTGCTGTTTGATATCTGGAAAGAGGAGTTTGCTTCGAATAGTAGTCTCACACACTCAAGCCAGATTGAGCTGGTTCAATTTCATCCTTCTTTCAGTTATGAAGACTTCATGGAAGGCTTACGCCCTGTTCTGGATGGTAATGGAACCGCGCAGCTGACATTGCAGAATGGTGTTTTCAAAGAATTTTGCCGAAACGCCGGTAAGTGGGAAATTGATGTTTGCGGTCTTGGTCTCGATCGGGACTGGGAATCAATCACGATCGATGAGCTCCGTCTCCATAGAGAAAAATTATCAGGTGATCACTGGCAGTACATCTTCGAAATATCTGACTCGTCCAAGCTGGTATCTGATGCTGTGCCACCATTCTTCTTTATAATCGATGAAGTGAACGGGCCGAGTTGTCTCGGGTTTTTGGTGAGCTGATGTATTGCCTGGAATATCGTGGCGTCCAAGGCAGCGTCAAAACCCAGTATGCTAATCTAAATAACGAACATACCGGCATGCGTCAGACCGATCAGGGGTACCTGTTCTTTATTCCAACAAACATCTATCTGATCGGAACGATGAACACCATTGACCGGAGTGTGGAAAGTTTTGACTTTGCTCTCCGGCGAAGATTTCGCTGGGAATGAGGTAACGCCGGATACAGGGCTATTTGAGATACTATCTGAATCAGTTCTGCAAAACCTGGGTTCCTCTGGCAGACAATCTTGAACAGCCAGATAGCCAAGGAACCTTTGCTGGGCCATGATTATCAAATCGGTCATGCCTATTTGATGAACTTGAAGTATGCCACCAGCCTTACAGTCGCGGAAGTAAGAGAGCGGGTTTGGGATGATTGCATCCGGCCTTTGCTGCAGGAATACCTACGCGGTACCGGCAAGGAGGCTGAGCTCATCGGATCACAGGAACAAGCCGGAACCTTCGAAAAGGCTTTTGGAGTCAGGTAGGATGCGTCTTTATCATTTCATCAAGGGGCACAAAGAAGATGAAGAGGACTTCATTGGTCTATTGAACAACCAAAGCTACGTTTTTGATGGCTCAATTGTAAAGAACGGCAGGCTTCCCTCGGGAACCGTTGTATTTGATGAAGCTCCGGGACGTCGGACAAGACCTGAGCATTTTGAAAATGAAATCTGGCATTTTTTGAATTCGGTTTCCCGTGATGTAGAAAAAACGCTGAATGACAGCATTGCCGATGCCCTCATCCTCTTCAATGATGTAAGATTACGAACACAATACCGACGGTGGATTTATTGGTGTAACTGGTACTGATGCCAGAAATTTCACTCTCAACACAAGCAATCTGATTGGGTTTGTCAAACGTGGCGATTATTCCCTGAAGATCAGTTCCCGGTTTGGTGATGCTTTCCTTCAGTACATCATTGCCGATGCCGACGGGTTTCTCGAGCTGGAAAACATTGGTGGCGAAAGTCACGCCGATGGATATGAGTGGCTCCTTGCATATCTTTGGAATATCAAGTTCAAGAGGGCTTACCGGCTGGGGCTTCCCAAAACCTACATTACAAAGAATGATCGGATATCCCGCGTTCGCGGAACAATCAATGCGGTTGACTACTTCCGGAACAATACCTCTGGTAAATATTTATGCTCCTATCGAGAGCACAGCTACGACAGTCCCGCAACCTCGCTTTTCATCAAAGCCTATGAGGCGGTTGAGCATTACTCCTTCTGCCAGCGTACAAGGAATGTCTACAATTCCTTTCTTACCGCTAATCAGGGTGTGAAAAGATTCCGTCAGGAAATCTTGAGAACGCCGTATTTCACCAATCCGTTCTACAACGACTATAACGTGCTGATAGATCTGTCGAAGCAAGTCATCAGCCAGCAAGGTTCTGGTTTTAACTCCCGGCATGATTCGAGCGCCTTCTTTTTCGATATATCGATGCTTTTTGAATATTTCATCCGGAAACTCATCAAACGTGATGGGGTTCGGCTGCTTAGCAAGTTCGAGCAACGCTATGAAATACCGGCCGGTGCTCAAAGGCAGCTATATGCGCAAACTTGAACCGAACCTTGTTTTTGAGAGTGATGGCGGCCTGTACGTCTTTGATGTGAAGTATAAAGCCTTTGATCCACAATTCGGCGTCAAGCGCGAACACCTTTTCCAGCTGCACACATACATAGGGCAGTATGGAAATGGGGCCTCGATAAAGGGATGTGGTTTTGTTTACCCGATATCAGAAGAGAGATGGGCTGCACTCAATCTGGATAAAACGCAGAGGCTAATTTCGGATGTTATTCGCCAGCAAGAGCAAGAAATTCCTTTTCATGTCCTTTTCCTGAAAATCCCTGACAATACATCTCTTGATTTTAACAGGCTCATGAGCGAACAGTGTCGTATGTTCATTGATACTATCCATTCGAAAATACTGATTAAGGAGAAGATCGCTGCATGGGCATAGATAAGAATTCAAAAGCCCAAAGATGCCTGCTTGGCCAGCTTGCCGGTGATGCGCTGGGAAGTCTGGTTGAGTTTCA
>UWYT01000240.1 GCA_900608495.1 Olavius algarvensis spirochete endosymbiont
AAGGGTTTGATATCTGCAAGCTGATGCCTAAAGGCCCTGGATGAGCCGCTTGGGGCGAGGGAGTGGGATGATTTCTCGGGATGAGACAATTGAAGTTCATTTCCCTTCTCCTTTGAGAAAACCATCAATAATTTGCAAAAGGGATTTTTGCTTTGAGTGAGGCAGATTTTCAATTCGGGTAATCCTTTTAATCAATCGCAAGGATGGTACCTTTTGAAGTGTTGCCTCTGTTTTTAATCCAAGAATCTCATCAGTATCTACGCCCAAAGCTAGGGCGAAACGGGTCACCATCTCATCATAGAGACGGATTCGTCCTCGTTCATAGTCAGAAATCAAATATCGTTCCACACCGATCTTCTTGGCTAGGGCTTTCTGGGTCAGACCCTGCTGTCTTCGGATTTTTGCAATACGCTCTCCGATCGTCAGTTTCTGTTCGAGGGGTTCGAGTTGGTACTTGGGTGATTTGGGCATTATTTGTATTTTACGATTATTTTCGTTTAAGACTTGACAATGAGCGTAATAATAACTCATATTGGAAATGTTAGAAAGTTGGATTAACTACTTGACACACTTTTACAAGACCCCGCTCTGTTAGAGCGGTGAAGAGGCCC
>UWYT01000219.1 GCA_900608495.1 Olavius algarvensis spirochete endosymbiont
TTTGAAAATGGCCTGGGCGATTTGTTCGAGGGTTTGGTTGGTTTGGGTGTTGAGTTCGATTTTATCCTCTAAGCATCCCAGAATTTGCACTAAATTCTCCATTACGTGGTTGCTGTTTGGACGCAAAATTGGAAATTTCCTTATTTCTCCGAGTGGTAGATATTGTTGGGTGGTTCCTCTGAGCCGCTCTTTAATCAATTTCTGTGCTTGAGGTGATGATAGATAGAAGTATAACCAGCGAGCTTTTACTTCATTATCGTTCTTTAATAACCCTACATTCTTTATGGCGAACTCGGGCGGCTCTTTTATCACACATAATTCACCGACAGTGCCTATCATTGAAAGCAAAACATCGTTTACATCCACTTTGCTTCGTCGGTTGATATTCTGATAATCATCGTCCGATATATAATACGATTTACTAAGATCTAGCTTGCCGCCTACAATATTTTTGGATGTAACTAATAGCTTTCCTTCTATTGTTTTTTTTGGGGAATCGTGTGTCCCATCAGCGACTTTTGTACAGAAACTTTGTGCTTCTTCAACATCCCAGTTATCCGGCACAAGAAAATCAAAACCCATAACCCAGCCCCACCAAGTTCTTCTTGATCTCACCTTCCAGACGATCCGACTCCTCAAACTGCGCTTCCAGCTGAGCGGTAAGGCGTGTCATCTTTTCGGTAAAGGGCTCGCTGTCTTCCTCC
>UWYT01000218.1 GCA_900608495.1 Olavius algarvensis spirochete endosymbiont
CTGTGCCGATGCCATTCTCAAAACCCTCTGTGCTGCCGGCCAAGGTGCTTACCACACCCTCCGGCGTGATTTTCCGGATGAGGTGGTTGCCTTGATCTGCCACATAGACATTGTCGGATGAATCCACAGCCACTCCGGTGGGGCCGTTAAACTGTGTCGTGTTGCCGGCGCCATCAGTATGACCTGGCGTGCCAGTTCCGGCAAAGGTGCTTACCACCCCCCCGGCGTGATCTTCCAGATGCGGTGATTGCCATGATCTACCACATAGACATTGCC
>UWYT01000331.1 GCA_900608495.1 Olavius algarvensis spirochete endosymbiont
GTTTCAACTTTTTGGGATAGTCGATATGCAAATCGGCCGGGTAATCATCTCGGGGTTTGAGGGAAAAAGGCGGGTATTTATCGGTGCCAAGTACAGAGAAGGCATAGAATCCAACTCGCCACCACCAGCGGAACACTCCAACAACGAAATCGAAGGACTTGCGAGGATATCTGCCTGTGAAAATAATCGCGAAAAAGGCAATGATTGTTACGAATACCACGGCAACAGTCAGAAATGCCAGTATCACGATATGCGGAACAGCCAGCAGCCACTTCAACAGCCAAAGCACCCGGCTTGGCGGCTTGCTTAATTCTCCTCTTAAATGAATTGAGGAAGTTTTATCCTTTTCCGGTGTAGACAATTCCATACTATCCGACATAGACAACTCCTTATCATCCAATTTCAGCTCGAGTAAACACCCGCAGTATAATAAAGGGTGCTGATTTGCACAAGGGATTTCGAGGTGGACTTGCCTTCCCTAAGCAGCGCGGCTGGCAGAAAGTCAATTCCAGCTGTGAGCTGCGCTTATGCATGAAATTTCCTTTCCACTTCCCCTGAATTTTTTAAGGGCCGTTTCCGCTTATCTATGGCCATCGCATTTCACAAACAGCAGCACCTGTAGCAAGTTTGTATGCAGAATCCATCCAGATGCGGTTATCGATGTGATGGTGACTTAAGGGGCACTAATTATCGTACCATTTGATTTTTCGAGTGATTAACATCACAAGGCCGAGCACGGCAAAAACGCCTATCGAACCGAGCAGCAATGCATAATCTTCGGAGCGCAGC
>UWYT01000280.1 GCA_900608495.1 Olavius algarvensis spirochete endosymbiont
TGCCGGCAAAGGTGCTTACCACCCCCGCCGGCGTGATCTTCCGGATGCGGTGGTTGTCAATATCTGCCACATAGACATTGCCGGATGAATCCACAGCCACTCCGGTGGGGAGGTTAAACTGTGCCGTGTTGCCGGTGCCATCCGCATGACCTCTTATGCCAGTGCCGGCAAAGGTGCTTACCACCCCCGCCGGCGTGATTTTCCGGATGCGG
>UWYT01000217.1 GCA_900608495.1 Olavius algarvensis spirochete endosymbiont
ATCTTCCGGATGCGGTGGTTGACATGGTCTGCCACATAGACATTGCCCTCTGAGTCCACAGCCACGTCGGAGGGGTAGTTAAACCGTGCCGTGTTGCCGGTGGCATCCTTATAACCTGCCGTGCTGCCGGCAAAGGTGCTTACCTTTCTATCTTCTATTCTAGCTGCTGGCGTGATCTTCCGGATGCGGTGGTTGTCAAAATCTGCCACATAGACATTGCCTGATGAGTCCACAGCCACTCCGTAGGGGCGATTAAACCGTGCCGTGTTGCCGGCGGCATCCTTATAACCTGCCGTGCCAGTGCCGGCAAAGGTGCTTACCACCCCCGTCGAAGTGATTTTCCGGATGCGGTGGTTGTAACGATCTGCCACATAGACATTGCCTGATGAGTCCACAGCCACACCGGTGGGGCAGTTAAACTGTGTCGTGTTACCATCGCCGGCAAAGGTGCTTACCATCCCCGCCGGCGTGATCTTCCGGATGCGGTGGTTGCCAGTATCTGCCACATAGACATTGC
>UWYT01000216.1 GCA_900608495.1 Olavius algarvensis spirochete endosymbiont
GACGCCCAAAGGATAGACAGAATGCGTGTGCATTCTGCCCACCGCTTGGGGATGGAACGTCACCGGAGGCTAACCCCTGACGGCTTGAGTCTCAAAGGAAAGCGCCGCAAAGTCGCAAGGTAGCGATTTCCTCCCTCATGCAAACTTCCCTTTAGCCTTTAGCGCTCCTACTTCCTTAAACTCCTAAGCCCTTGCATCGGGGCAGAATCGCCCTTCGGGCCTTTCTGCCCCGGCTTGTGCTCTACACCAGCTAGCCCTTCGACGATTTCCTATAGTAGTTAAGGAATTTTCCTGCTGAGGTTTTGCTTTTTTCTTCAGCAGAAAAAAAGGCGGCATTGTCCACAGGGGGCTACACATCCAATGCTTTTGTACGACCTTTGATTTTTGGAACAGCACAGAATAGGCAGAGGTTTTGCGATAAGGCGATGATGGGAAACTCGTTTGATTACGCCCAACTAACTTCCATTTTCTGAAAGAAAAAACTAAGCGAAGTACGGGATGATGAATATAGTTTCAATTTGCTCGGTTCGTGTAGTTCAAAATCAAGGATTATTTCATCATTTTTTGCATCAAGTGCTATTTTCCCTGATAGTCGATCAACACCAGCAAATAGAATCTTAATTGCTTTATTGTTTTCTGCAACAAGCCTTACAGCCATGACTATCTTTCGCGCAAGATAATCGATATTGAATTCATCTAAAGATGAATCATGAAGAGAATATTTACCATCACAGATTTCCGATAAGCTCATATCAGTCAATTATTTCACCTCCTGGCGCCGTATGGCGCTTTTCTGAGTCATGCCAATGTGGCCCTCGTGGTTTACCCCCTGGAGCATCTTCCCTGTCCCACCACCTTACAATATTTCCATCTTTGTCGCTCCATTGACGATGTCTACCATCTGTCTCCTCTTTAGAAGGTGTTTCCTCAACACCTTCTGGAGGAGTCCAATCATCAGGATTTTCAGGCCACTCTTTTGGATTGTCATGGTCATCAATATCGCGATCCTTTTCTTGAGGATCTTCAATAGTAGGCTTAGGCGTATCAGGCGTCGCCGCCTCATCAGGCGCTTCAGACGGAACAGTATAATCTTCAGGCTTTTCAGGCTCTACAACAACACCATCTTCAGGAGTCTTAGCCTTA
Organism: Olavius algarvensis spirochete endosymbiont; assembly: GCA_900608495.1. Lineage (GTDB taxonomy): Bacteria > Spirochaetota > Spirochaetia > DSM-2461 > DSM-2461 > UBA2779. The sequence continues at coordinate 1,144 of UWYT01000216.1, forward strand.
GAAAGTATCCATCCCAGTATAATAGCACCAATAATAATTTCTCCAATCGGAGTTGGTTCTGTAAGGGCTGCAGCCACAGCCGCTCCACCTATTGCAATGCCACTTTCCCCCGTCGGGCCGACATACTTCACCGGGTTGTTGCTCACATAGGCATACCAATTTAGGCTCTCGATAACAGAATAGCTCTTGCGCATTCCTCCACTTTGCCCAGGTCCAAAGCCTTCCGGCCCGAGGCAGGTGAACAGAATACTCCCTTATTTCTCGTAGGCAGGAGGCCTACTGAAAATAAGGTGTGTTCTGTTTAGCCCCATGGCCATGGACGGCCAAGGGCGGGCCTGCCTTGAGGGTCTGCGCAGGTGGGGGCAGGAAGCCGGCGTTTGCTGCTTAGACATACAAAACTTGATACTACTAACAAAATTTGTAGTGTTTATTATTATGACTGTCGAGAGTTATCTGTGCAATGGTTAGAATGCTCTTCTGGTTGCTTGTTGTTTTGGATATTGGTTTCATTGTTTTATCTCTCGCCTGTATTGCTCTACTCAGATGAGGTAGTAGTCTCAGAGACGACTTGGAACTGACTGGAATCGAAAACTGTAGCTTCTATTTGTGTACACAAAACTCGACGATATCGGAAGAGATTTCACCAAACCATGCTTTAGAATTATCATATACCCCTTCCCGTATCTCGTAAATTGCTTGCAACTTAAAGTCTCCTTCATCTACTTTGTAATAATCTGACAGCTTCAATGGCACAGAGAATGTGGACATTGATGGCATATTAACTAAATCAATATCGCTCTGGATATAATCATGTTCCATACCAATAAACTTGGCTTTTCCCCCAGTTAAATCAGTTATCTCAAATCTTATGTAGTAGTCTTCAGGGATGAAAACCAACGGGATTAAACTATACTCATTAGAATCATTTTTGACCTCAACCTTGATTTCAATGCATTCATCTAATGAAAAACTTTTTTTCGTTAGTACTACAGAAATGGTAAAAGACATAACTCTGGCACTACATAGCAACACAAGAAGAATACAGGAAAACGTTTTCTTACCAATCATGTTTCTTATCCTCTAGCAAATCGCAATTATACAGATTTCCTTCGCACGCATGAGTAGTGCGTCATTCTCTTTCTAAGTATTTCTCAGCTTGTTCCAATGTATCAATATCTTCCCCATAGACCTGCTCTTCAAATGCCTGACCTTCTTCTCCAGGATAATCCTCACCATCTTGATCATCAAAATAATGCGTAGTTTCATGCTTAATTGTAGATTCGAGCAATAAATCGGAACCTGAAACACCATCTTCGAATGCCTCAAGCAAATCTTTATTAATGATGATATCCTCAGAGTTTGAATCAGGTTGAAAAGCACCATTATCCCCACCAAGTGATTCGGCGATAACATTTGGAGGATTCCCTTCGGTAAAAGCTCTATCCACATCATTTTTGCTTGCCTGCCCGTACTCTTCAAAAGCGTCATAGTCATCACTTGAAGGTTGCAAATTGTTGATGAATTCTGCACTTTTAGGATAGTCCTCATCTATTTCTGAAGTATTGAACATCCCCGTCGGGTCCACATACCTTACAGGGTTGTTGCTCACATAGGCATACCAGTTAAGAGCCTCTATGACAGAATAATTCG
>UWYT01000245.1 GCA_900608495.1 Olavius algarvensis spirochete endosymbiont
TTCGCTGTCAGTCTAAGATGTGTGAACAAAACCAGCCTCAGCTTCTTCAGTTTTGTCAGGTCTGTGTTGCGCGTAACCGTATACCATAGGAATATCCAGATTGCATCGTGATTTCGAGGAATCTTGCGCCGCCATTCTCCGGGATTGTCGATAGCCGGGTTTAGTGCATACTTCCTGCACAGGGATTCGTAAATCTCAGCGTGGAGTCCAGGGAGGAGTCTGGCTAGTGTTTCATGGTGTTTAACGGAAGTTCGATCTGGATGACGTCGATAAGCTAGCAAAATATCCGGTAGATTGCCCAGCCTCCCGACCTGGGATAAATCGAAGAAAAGCTTATTGTCCTCAATGTAAGGGTATTTTTCGTTGTATCTGATGTTGTTGTTTAGCAGCGCGCTGTGGCGAAGTATCGCCGTTGGATGGCAAATGGCTATGGCGTGAAGCTGGCGAAAGAGCAAAACCTCGTGCCTAGTATGCTTTGAGCTGGTTTGGAGAACACCCCGCTCATCAAATTCTTCAACATTGCCGCCACTGGCAACAATATCAGGGTTCGACTCCATGTAGTTAACTTGCTTCTCTATCCGG
>UWYT01000214.1 GCA_900608495.1 Olavius algarvensis spirochete endosymbiont
CACCAGGGAAATAGAAGTCTTCTCAAACTCAGCGTCTGCTTTCAAAGCGATAACCCGCCCCGCCTTCGCATCAAGGAGCAGTTCTAGAAGATACCACATTGACATGAGGAGCCATCGCGTCGCTGCCTAGGGCACCTTGTACTCTATCTTCCGGATGAGGTGGTTGTTAGCATCTGCCACATAGACATTGCCGGATGAGTCCA
>UWYT01000213.1 GCA_900608495.1 Olavius algarvensis spirochete endosymbiont
GGAGTGGCTGTGGACTCATCCGGCAGTATCTATGTGGCAGATCAAGGCAACCACCTCATCCGGAAGATCACGCCGGCGGAGGTGGTAAGCACCTTAGCCGGAACAGGCACAGAGGGTTTTGCAAATGGCCCCGGCACAATGGCACAGTTTCACTACCCCCTCGGAGTGGCTGTGGACTCATCCGGCAATGTCTATGTGGCAGATATTGCCAATCACCTCATCCGGAAAATCACGCCGGCGGGGGTGGTAAGCACCTTTGCCGGC
>UWYT01000271.1 GCA_900608495.1 Olavius algarvensis spirochete endosymbiont
CACGAATACCGCAATAGTTTCCTCGTCTTCCTTTCTCTGGCACGAGGCAACTGACAAAACAACCGTGGCGAGAAGCAGTGCCGGGACCGTCAATTTTTTACACATACAAACTCTCATTATCGGACAGTACAAGTAGAATAGGTTACGCATATTAATTTTCCCGTCCAGACTCACACTGCCGCTTATGCTGGGAAGTTTACGCAGCTCCCATAGTCAGCTCGGCTGAGTGATGAATTCTCAAAACATACCGGCAGGGAGAAATTCCCAACTCACCTTGGGAAGGCGCGATGAACAAGAGTACTTAAACCACCAATAAGCTGTCAACAATTTTTCTGGCGCTCGAGTTTTAAAATAGATGGGGCAGGGTAGCGGAGGTTTTTCCACAGGGTAGTCAGAATAATGGGGCAGTATCAGCCGGGGGTTGGGGTGGGCAGGATTGTTCCTCCACTGGAACGAATTAACCAGAAGTCGGAGCCTTACGGCTTTCTTGTTGTCACCTCAACATCCCGTGCCCGTTGCGAGAGTGTGTTCCGGGGACAGCCCAGTGATTTGATTACCAACCTTCCTTGACTGTAGGAGCAACTTGAGTATAGCCTGTCTACACTTCATGTTTGAACGGAGCAAGCATACTCGATGAGTTCTGCCAAGCCCACTTCTTTGGGGATAATTGCCTGCCCCGGCGGCGAGAATTTCGCTAATCAAATAGTCTCGCATTTAAACGGAATTTCCCAATACAGTCTTGATAAAAAAGTGCGTTACATTGCGCGCCAATACGGTATGGGGCCGGAAGAGGTGCAACGACATCTGAACCTTGTCGATGATTTGCTTAGCTACAGGGTGAAAACGGTGGGACCAGCCGATTCACATCGAAGCCCATCATACAAAATTCCCTGCGAGTTCACCCGCTTTGCCAACGGCGAAATCAAAGCCGAGATTTTGCGATCGGTTCGGGGCCTGGACATATATCTTGTTCAGGATGTAGCCAATAGTACGTCCGTCAAAATCGGCGATGAATGGCTCTTTCAATCTGTTAACGACCATCTCATAACTTTGATGACCACTGTAGACGCAGCGCACCAGGCCGGCGCCAGGCGTATTTCGTTAGTGCTCCCCTGCTATCCCTACAGTCGGCAACACAAGAAAAGGAGTCGCGAAGGCCTAAGTGCTTCCATGATCGGCCGAATTCTTGAGAATCTCGGTGTTGCCAGAATAATTACACTGGATATCCACTCGAGAGAAATTGAGCACGCATTCGCAAGTTTAGTATTGGAAAATTTGCATGCTTCCTACCAGATACTCAAGACAGCAAATTCGCACATCGATCTAATCAATGAAGACTTAGTGGTGGTTTCACCGGATACCGGAGCTATTGATCGGAACAAATTCTTTGCTGACAGCTTGTACAAACCGCTTGCTTTGCTCCACAAGGAGCGTGATTATTCCAAGATTTCCTCTGATGCGTCACATTCCAACATTACGAGTGTTAGCCTGCTAGGAGATGTGGAGGGTAAGACAGTCTTCATGGCTGACGACATACTGGGTACTGGAGGAACCCTGGTTGAGGCAATGAAGGTGATTCGTGGTATGGGCGCGAGGAAGATTATCTGTACTGTATCCCTGCCTCTTTTCTCTGGTGAGGCAGCTTCTTATCTCGATGAGGTTTTTAATCAGGGTTACTTCGACTTGCTAATCGGAACTAACGCGGTGAATTTGCCGGAGGCTGTTTTGGAGAGGCCATGGTACCAAAGTGCGGATGTGTCAAGTCTCTTTGCCAAAGCTGTTAACAGGGTGCATCACAATCGATCGGTGTCTCCGCTTCTGGATAACAGCAGGATTATTCAGAAGATGCTGCGCGCGAGAGAAAGGCCACAGGAACCGGATTTATTTTCGGGAGTGGACTGATGGTTTTAGCGGCCGATCTTGGCACCAGTTCCTTAAAAGCGGGACTGTTAAGTGAGGATGGGGATTTAATTGCCAAGGCGACGGTACCCTACAGGGTGGTGCCGCGCATAGGGAAGAAATTTTCCTTTTATGCGCAGGAATGGGAATACGCTTTTGGTAAGGCGCTGAAATCATTGCCAAGTTGTCCACTCTCCGCGCTGGCTTTGAGTGGGAATGGGCCAACCTTGCTTGCATGCGATGCTCGGGGTGAGCCATTGGGCGAGGTGGACTTGTGGTTTAGCCAGAGTTCGATACGCAGGAAGGATCAAAAATCTTTCTATCTTCCCAAAGCCAAATGGATTATGGAGAACAATGTACGGGAGAAAACCCGGATTTTGTTCTCCTGCCCGGAGTGGCTGCAATTCAGGTTGACTGGCAGTAAAACGATGACTCTTCCCCATGATTCCTTTCGCCCCTATATCTGGGATGATGAGCAACTTGAGTCCTATGAGCTAAATCGGAGTTTGTTTCCGGAAATGGTGCGAATGGGAGAAATCGCCGGGCGAATCGATGGCGCTGCAAGTGTCAGATATGGTCTTGCCCCGGGCCTGCCGGTTGTGGCGGTCGGTTCGGATTTTATGGCGTCTCTGCTTGGCAGTGGAGCTGTGGAACCAGGCACGGTTTGCGACAGGGCCGGCACCAGTGAGGGCATCAATTACTGTGCCGTGCGGCCGTCGGGAGACTTTCGCTTGCGGGACTTGCCTCATGCTGTGGAACCATACTGGAATGTTGCAGCGATTTTGTCCTCAACAGGCAGCGTTCTGGACTGGTATCGACACCTGACTGGTCAGGAGCAGGTTAACTACGGTGATATGCTGGATGAGATAAACTGTGTGCCGCCAGCTCGTCCGGCACCTCTATTCTTCCCTGGAACCAGGGATGACACACTCTGGGAATTTGGGAACGGCAGTTTTCATCACCTGGAACCCGGGCATGGTAGGGCTGAGATGGGTAGAGCAGTTTTGGAAGCAATTGGTTTTGCAGTGCGTCGAGGTATTGAGCTGCTGGAAGGGGTGGGGATGGAGGTGAAAGAAATGCGAATTACCGGCGGACAGACAAGGGGAAAAATATGGAACCAGATGAAGGCCGATATCAGCGGCAAACGGCTTCTGACGATGAAAACTGAGGATGCGGAGCTGGCCGGTTGCGCCTGTTGTGCCTCGGTTGCCCTGGGTCGCTCTGCGACTCCAAAGGAAGCAAGCAGCATCTATGCGAAGCCTCAATCAGTTTTTGAACCTGTCGAAGAACGAGTTTCTTTTTATAACGAGGTTTATGAAAGATATCGTGAATCAGCCGAGGTCTTACTGGGTTGACATAAGTCTTAGCCTGTGAGTATCATACTCGTCTGCCTGCGTGCCTCTGTAGCTCAGTTGGTAGAGCACAGCCATGGTAAGGCTGGGGTCATCGGTTCAAGTCCGATCGGAGGCTTGTATGGAATCAGGAAGGTTGATGAAATGCCGAAGGCAAAAAAAGGTGCGATTGATAAGATTGCCCTCCGATGTGGTGAATGCAATAGAAAAAATTACACTACAACCAAGAACAGACGGAATGTCCAAAGGAAGTTGGAATTAAATAAATACTGTAAATGGGACAGGAAGGTTACTCTTCACAAGGAAACAAAAATTAAGTAACCAGCTTTAGGCCAGTAGCTCCAACGGTAGAGCGCCGGTCTCCAAAACCGGAAGCTGCAGGTTCGAGTCCTGCCTGGCCTGCGAGTGCCGAAAAAGGGTGTGAAATTATGAAAAAAATCCGGCAATTTATAGCGGAGAGCTATGGAGAGTTGAAAAAAGTAATTTGGCCGAGCCGAGATTCAGTTTCCGACTCAGCAAAGGTTGTTATTATTTCGACTATTATTTTTGCGCTTTTCTTCGGACTCGTTGATTTGGTACTTTCAAAGGCCTTGCTGGGTCTCTTCAAGCTCTTTTAGGTGGGTGAATGCAGATGGCTAAGGGATGGTATGTCCTCCATACCTTTACGGGACATGAGAATAAGGTTGAGAAACTCATCAGGTTGAAAATGGAGGATGAAAATCTCAGCGATGTAGTTCTGGATATCAAGGTGCCGGCAGAGAAGATTACCGAGGTTCGCAATGGAAAGAAGCGAACTTCGAATAGGAAATTTTTTCCCGGGTATATTCTTATCGAGATGGAACTCCCAGACAGGGGTTGGGAAATCCCCTGTGCCATGATTCACAAGATACAAGGAGTGACAGGTTTTGTAGGCACCATGCAGAATTCAAAACCACAGCCAATCTCAGTGGAGGAAGCTAAAACAATTTTGCAGAAGGCTGGCGCCATAAAAACTGAGAGGAAAGTTCATGCGAAGCAAGATTTTCAAATTGGTGAGGAGGTTCTGATTATTGATGGCCCCTTTGACACTTTTAAAGGTACGATAGAGGTTGTAAATCAGGAGAAAGGCAAACTTCGGGTTATGGTTGGAATATTTGGAAGAGCCACTCCTGTGGAGGTAAGCTTTTCCCAGGTGGATAGGGGATGAATTGGCCTTGCCTGGCTGGGCGGCGATGACACTTCTATGAGGAGAGAATAATGGCAAAGAAGAAAGTTTCAACCCTGATCAAGTTGCAAGTTCCGGCTGGGCAAGCAACTCCGGCCCCTCCGGTTGGCCCTGCACTTGGTCCTCATGGCGTAAGCGCTCCACAGTTTGCACGGCAGTTTAACGAGCGGACTAAAAATTTTGAGCCGGGGCTTACAATTCCAGTGGTGATTTCGGTATATGCTGACAAAAGTTTCACATTTGAAACTAAAACTCCTCCGGCGGCGGTACTGATTAAGAAGGCTGTCGGCCTTGATAAGGGTTCGGCTGAGCCTCACAAAGCAAAGGTGGGATCGATAACACGTACCCAGCTGAAGAGTATCGCTGACGCCAAGATGGCGGATTTGAACGCCAACGATGTTGATTCGGCCATCAATATCATTTCCGGCACGGCCCGAAGTATGGGCGTAACTGTGGAGGGCTAGGCATATGAAACATGGTAAGCAGTATAGGAAATCTTTTGAAAAACTGGATATCAGCAAGGTTTATGGGATTCAGGAAGGTGTAGATATTGCCAAGGCAATGGCTTTTGCCAAATTCGATGAAACTTTGGACGTATCTGTTAAACTCAATGTCAAAAAAAGTCATTCGGTTCGTGAAACTTTCGTTTTACCACACCGGTTTGCTGTTGAAAAGCGCGTGCTTGTTTTTGCCAAGGACGAAAAGGCCAAAGAGGCTGAAGAGGCAGGTGCAAGTGTCGTCGGCGCCGAGGATTTGGTTGAAAAGATTAAGGGTGGTTGGCTTGAATTCGATGTTTGTGTCGCAACTCCGGATATGATGCGTGGAGTTGGAACCCTGGGGCCCATTCTTGGCCGGCGCGGTTTGATGCCCAACCCGAAAACCAGAACTGTTACAATGGATATCAAGGAAACTGTGGGTGAATTGAAGCAAGGCAGAATTGAGTTTCGCGCAGACAAGGGAGGTGTTGTTCATCTCCCGGTTGGAAAAGTTTCTATGGAAAGCTCAAAGGTTAGGGATAATATTGAAGCTTTTATCAGTGAATTGTCCAGGAAACGCCCCGCGGATGTTAAGGGCAATTTCATTAAGTCGATCAATTTGTCAAGCACTATGGGTCCTGGCCTCAAGTTGAAAAACAAGGAGGAGAACTGATGGCCAAAACTGAGCGCAAAGTGCAGCAGGATAAGATAGACGCGGTAGCCGCACTCAAAAGTAGTTTTGAAGGCGTTCGCAGTTTCCTCTTTTCAGATTATCGTGGCCTCAGTGTGGAGCAGATTTCCATACTGAGGAATACACTTCGCCAGACGGGCGCCGAATTTCATGTGGTAAAGAACAATTATGCAAAAATAGCTTTTAGTCAGCTGAAACATGATAATGTCGATCCCTATTTTATCGGCCCCACGGCTATCGCATACTGTACTGATGAGGCCGGACCGGTAGCCAAAGCAATGCTAAATCTGGCAAGGGATATGCCGATTACCCTCAAGGGCGGACTTCTTAACGGCGAGATTTTTGACGCTGATGCAATTGAAGTTTTCAGTAAGCTGCCTGGCAGATTGGAACTGCTTCAGAAACTGATGAGCCTTATGATGGCCCCGGCTCAGTATATCGTATTCATCCTGAATGGCGTTGCAACCAAATTGGTTCGCACCCTGGATGCGGTTAGAGTGAAGAAATCCGAAGCTGATTGAAGCTGGATATACGGATCTCGGTGTTGCCGAGAAGTAAAAAAGATAACGCGGCTTCAGTCTTCGAAGGTTGTCTGCTGTTGCCGCCTGTTGAATAGGAGAAGATAATATGACTGCTGCAGAAATCCTCGATGCAATTGCTGATATGAGTGTGCTGGAAGTTTCCGAGCTAGTTAAAGCTATGGAAGAGAAATTCGGAGTTAGCGCCGCGGCCCCCGTTACTGTTGCTGCCGCCCCTGCCGCCTCCGGCGCCGTACCGGCGGAAGACGAAGATGAGCAATCGGAATTCGATGTGGTTCTTACTGGCTTTGGCGATGGTAAGAAGATTGGCGTGATTAAAGAAGTTCGCGCAATTACTGGCATCGGGTTAAAAGAAGCCAAAGAGATGGTGGAAGCCAATAATTCGGTTATAAAGGGGGGCATTGCAAAGGAGGAGGCTGCTTCCATAAAGGAGAAGTTGATTGCCGCTGGTGCAACTGTCGAAGTGAAATAGGGCCATTAAATTCATCCATAGTATTGCCACCGGTGCAGTGTGCGCGGTGGTTTATCTCGTAGGAGGATAGTGATGTTCGAAGAGAACCGAGAGACTGGCAGAACTTTTATTGGCCGCGAATACGATGAAGTAATAGAGTTCCCAAATCTTGTCGATGTCCAACTTGCGTCTTATGAAACCTTTCTCCAACGAGAGGCTGTAGCATCGAAGACGGGACTTAAATTGCAGGGACTTGAGGAAGTGTTTCAAAGCATCTTTCCGATTGAGAGTTCCAACGGTGAACTTGTGCTTGACTATGAAAGTTACGGTCTTGATTTTTCGTCTGTCAGGCTAAATGAATCCGAATGCAAGCGAAAGGGTCTCACCTATGCGGTGCCGATAAAGGCGCGGGTTAATCTGGTTTTTAAGTCCACTGGCGAAATTCGGCAGAAGGATATCTACATGGGTGATTTGCCGTTGATGACCAATCGGGGGACTTTCATTATCAATGGCGCCGAACGAGTTGTGGTGAGTCAGGTACATCGGAGTCCGGGAGTTATCTTTTCGGGAGAAAAGGGTGTTTACAGTTCGCGGATTATCCCTTATCGGGGCTCCTGGCTGGAATTTGAAATTGATGCAAAAAAAGAGCTCATTTACGCCAAAATTGATCGGAAAAAGAAGATATTGGGCACAATTTTTCTCCGTGCACTTGGGTTTGAAAGCCGCGAGGCTATCATAAAACTGTTTTATAAGACAAAAAAGGTGAAATTAACCGGCAAGCGTGAGAAAGATGAGGTTTTGGCCGGTTCGATTCTCGCTAAGCCTGTTTGGACAACGCAGGAAGACGACAACAGGAAGAAGCTGTATCGGGCGGCCGATAAGCTGCACCTGCACGATATTGAAGAACTCTCTCAAGCTGGTGTAACAGAGGTGAGTGTCGTTAATCTTGAACATAAGGATTCCCTGCATTCGGATATGATACTGGAGTGTTTCGAAAGAGAAGAAACGAAAGCTCATAAGGACGATCCAAATCAAGATGAGCCAAACAGAAGAGACGCTCTTGCGATGATTTACACAGTTCTTATGCCGGGTGAGCCAATTACAATAGAGTCTGCGGAACGTGATTTGAACTCGATGTTTTTTTCCGCCCGGCGCTATGATTTGGGTCGTGTGGGCCGCTATAAGCTCAATAAAAAGTTTGATCAGGATGAGAATATCTCGAATTTGGTTCTCGATAAGCAGGACATTGTCCACACGATGCGATATCTGATTAAGGTGTATATCGGAGAGAAGCAGATTGACGATATTGACCATCTGGGAAATAGGCGAGTTCGCTCGGTTGGAGAGCTTCTAAGCAATGCACTTAAAACAGCCTATGCGCGAATGGAAAGAATTGCCAAGGAACGAATGAGTCTCAAGGAAACTGAAACGCTCAAGCCGCAGGATTTGATTCCCATCAAGCCCATCGTGGCGGCGATTAAGGAGTTCTTTGGTTCCAGTCAGTTGTCACAGTTTATGGATCAGGTGAATCCTCTATCGGAGCTTACCCACAAGCGCCGTCTAAATGCGCTGGGACCAGGCGGGCTCTCGCGTGAGCGAGCGGGATTCGAAGTGCGAGATGTTCATTACACGCATTATGGCAGGATGTGCCCGATTGAAACTCCTGAAGGCCCCAATATAGGACTCATAGTTTCACTTGCCAATTACACTAGAATCAATGACTATGGTTTCCTGGAGACTCCATATCGAAAAGTGGTAAATGGAGTTGCAACTCGTGAGGTTGAGTACCTTTCCGCAATTGATGAGGAAAAGTATAACATTGCGCAGGCCAGCGCGGTCATTGACGAGAAGGGTGCTTTCAAAGAGAAGATGGTGGCGGTGCGCCGTAATGGCGATTACGTTGTTTGTGATCCTGCTGATATCGAGTATATGGATGTATCGCCAAAGCAGATTATTTCCACGGCGGCGAGTCTTATTCCCTTCCTGGAACACGATGATGCGAACCGGGCGCTTATGGGCTGCAACATGCAGCGTCAGGCGGTGCCATTACTCTTCGCTGAAGCCCCGATTGTCGGCACAGGCATGGAAGTCAAGGCCGCATACGATTCAGGTGTGCTGGTAAAGGCTCAAACTGCCGGTACGGTTTCATATGTTTCATCGCTCCGTATTGACGTGGAGGATGAGAACGGGGAAATCAAATCCTACAATTTAATCAAGTACCAGCGAACTAATCAGGATACTTGTTTTAATCAACGCCCCGCTGTTCGCATTGGTGACAGAGTTCGTGCAGACGAAATCCTGGCCGATGGACCATCGACACAATACGGCGAAATGGCTCTTGGTCGAAATCTCCTTGTTGGGTTTGTACCCTGGAATGGTTACAACTTTGAGGATGCCATTTTGATTTCCGAAAAAGTGGTTAAGGAAGACTATTACACTTCAATTCACATCAAGGAATTTATCATCGAAGTTCGAGAAACCAAGCTGGGCCCTGAAAAACTTACCCGGGATATTCCCAACATGGCCGAAAATTCCCTCGAACACCTTGATGCGGAGGGCATAATTCGAATTGGCGCCACGGTGAACCCGGGTTCAGTGCTTGTGGGAAAGGTGACACCTAAGAGCGAGATGGAAACCACACCGGAATTCAAATTGCTCAATTCTATCTTTGGAGAGAAGGCTAAGGAGGTGCGGGATACCTCGCTCAAGCTCCCTCACGGAGTTGGAGGCACGGTTATTGATGTCCAGAGATTGAGGCGCAGTGAAGGCGATGATTTGAATCCGGGTGTGGATGAGATTATCAAAGTGTTAATCGCTACCAAGCGCAAGTTGCGAGAAGGGGACAAAATGGCTGGACGACACGGGAATAAAGGAGTTGTAGCCCGGATTTTGCCTGAAGAGGATATGCCCTACACCAAGGACGGTGAGCCCCTGGATATATGCTTGAATCCACTCGGGGTACCTTCACGCATGAATATGGGGCAGATAATGGAAACCATGCTTGGCATGGCTGGCGCCAAACTGGGAAGAATGTACGAAACACCTGTTTTTCAATCCGCGTCTGCCGAGGATATAGCCCGGGAATTGGAGGAAGCTGGTTTGAACAAAGCCTCAAAAATGACACTTCATGACGGGCTTACCGGCGAGGAGTTTGCCAATCCGGTTTTTGTTGGATATATGTATTTCCTGAAGCTGCATCATCTGGTTGATGACAAAATGCATGCTCGGTCCACCGGACCTTACTCCCTTGTTACGCAGCAACCCCTTGGTGGTAAGGCGCAATTTGGTGGTCAGAGACTCGGCGAGATGGAGGTGTGGGCCCTGGAGGCATACGGTGCCGCGAACACTTTGCAGGAGTTAATGACTATAAAATCCGACGATATGACCGGCAGGGCAAAGGTATACGAAAGTATTGTGAAAGGGGATGCGACATCGAGTGCTGGAATCCCGGAATCGTTCAATGTTTTAGTTCAAGAACTGCGAGGTTTGGCGCTTGATGTAAGAATCTATTCCAAAAAAGACAAGCAGTTGCCATTTACAGAACGCGATGAGGAACTGATAAATCGTCAGGGTGGTCGTTTTTAGGAGTAATCAATGAGAGAGATACAGGATTTCGATAAACTGATGATCAAACTCGCCTCGACCGAGCAAATTCGAGCCTGGTCTTATGGCGAGGTGAAAAAGCCGGAAACCATCAATTATCGCACACTTCGTCCCGAAAAAGATGGGCTTTTCTGCGAGCGTATTTTCGGCACTACGAAGGAATGGGAATGCTATTGTGGAAAATTTAAGTCCATCAGGTATAAGGGCGTAATCTGCGATCGCTGTGGTGTTGAAGTAACTCACTTCAAGGTGCGTCGCGAGCGTATGGGGCATATCGAACTTGCCACGCCTGTTTCTCATATCTGGTATTATCGCTCGGTGCCCTCACGGATGGGATTGTTGCTCGATCTAACTATCGCTGCCCTTCGGAGCATTCTTTACTACGAGAAATATGTCGTAATCGAGCCGGGCGATACCGAATTGAAGATGATGCAACTGCTGACGGAAGAGGAATTGATTGAGGCGCGCGAGCGTTCCGGAATGAGTTTCACAGCGGGTATCGGCGCCGAAGCGGTGCGCACTCTGCTGGAAAACATGGATCTTGATGCCCTCTCGACCCAGTTGCGGTCGATTATGATAGAAAAAGGCAGCAAGGCCGATAAGCGCCTGCTTAAGAGAATCGAGATTGTTGAAAATTTCCGAGATTCCGGCAATCGTGCGGAATGGATGATACTCGATGTCATTCCGGTAATTCCCCCCGAACTTAGGCCTATGGTTCAGCTTGACGGCGGGCGCTTTGCAACGAGTGACTTGAACGATCTTTATCGCCGTGTGATTAACCGCAATAATCGCTTAAAACGACTTATGTCTCTCAATGCTCCGGATATCATAATCAGAAATGAGAAGCGGATGCTTCAGGAAGCCGTTGATGCCCTATTTGACAACACGAAGAAGAAGAAGGTGGTGAAGGGAACTTCGAATAGACCTCTGAAATCACTCTCCGATTTGCTTAAAGGCAAGCAGGGACGATTCAGACAGAATCTTCTCGGTAAGCGAGTGGATTATTCTGGGCGTTCTGTCATAGTGGTGGGTCCGAAACTGAAGTTGCATCAATGCGGTCTTCCTACGAAGATGGCGCTTGAACTTTATAAGCCCTTCATTATGAAGAAACTGGTTGAGAAAGATGTTGTATATAACATCAAGAAGGCCAAGAAGCTTGTTGAACAGGGAACGCCTGAGGTTTGGTCAGTTTTGGATGAAGTGGTCCGGGAGCACCCGGTACTTCTAAATCGAGCGCCAACCCTTCATAGGCTTGGAATTCAGGCCTTTGAACCGGTGTTGGTGGAAGGGAAGGCAATTCAATTACACCCCCTTGTTTGTCATGCTTTTAATGCCGATTTCGATGGTGATCAAATGGCAGTGCATGTTCCTCTAACCCAAGCCGCTCAAATCGAGTGCTGGACTCTGATGCTGTCCGATACGAATTTGTTGAATCCTGCCAATGGACAACCGGTTGTGTTTCCCTCCCAGGATATGGTTATGGGCCTTTATTCTCTCACCAAGGAACGATCCGGGACAAAGGGTGAGGGACGCTACTACAGCTCTCGCGAAGAGGTGATGATGGCGGTGGAGAATCATGCTGTCTCATGGAACGCAATCATAAAAGTTAAGATAGATGACGAGTGGGTAGATACTACTCCGGGCAGGGTGGTTTTCAATGATCGTATTCCTGAGAACATGACATACGTCAATGAAACCTTGAATGAGAAGAGCATTCGCAATCTGGTGATGAAGTCTTTCAATGAATATGGCAATTTTACAACAGTTCGGCTTCTAGATGCGCTCAAAAACATCGGCTTCGAATTTGCCACTCGCTTTGGAACTACGATCGGGATGGATGATATTTTGGTTCCGAGCGAAAAGGTTGGATTGATAAACGATGCAAATCGTGAAGTGGACAGAATTCAAACTCAGTATCATGACGGACATATTACCTCGGAAGAAAGGTATAACCGGGTTATCGAAGTTTGGGGAAAGACTAACGAGGATTTGGCCAATGTTATGATGGATCATCTCAAGAAAGACAGGGACGGTTTCAACAATGTCTATATGATGGCCGATTCCGGTGCGCGGGGATCTAGGAATCAAATTCGACAGCTTGCAGGCATGCGCGGATTAATGGCCAAACCTTCCGGAGATATTATTGAACTTCCCATTCGGTCGAATTTCAAAGAGGGACTTTCAGTTATCGAATTTTTTATTTCCACTAACGGTGCCAGGAAGGGTTTGGCGGATACCGCATTGAAAACGGCCGACGCTGGTTATTTAACCAGGCGACTTGTGGACATTGCACAGGACGTTGTAGTCAATATGGAAGATTGTGGTACGATAAATGGTATCAATATCACGGCTCTCAAAGATGGAGAGGAGATTGTTGAATCGCTCTCGGACCGGATTATGGGTTGCTTTACCCTGGAGAGAGTAAAGCATCCGATTACCGGCGAAGTACTTGTGAATGTGAATGAGGAAATTACTGATGAGATTGCCTTTGTTATCGAGGAGCTGGGCATTGAAAGCGTGCGAGTCCGTACGGTGCTGACTTGTGAAGCGGAGTACGGTGTATGCATGAGATGCTATGGCCGGAATTTGGCCACGCATCGGCTCACTGATATCGGGGAGGCTGTTGGTATCATTGCTGCGCAGTCCATAGGTCAACCTGGTACCCAATTGACTATGAGAACCTTTCATGTGGGTGGAACGGCAAGTACTATTGCTGAGGAAAATCGGGTGGTTAAACCTTATCCACTGTTGATTAAAGAGATTCACGGCATTTCGGTTGAGATTGATAAAGGACGGCAGCTCTTTACGAGAAAAGGCCATCTCAAGGTTGCCCGTGTATTAGCTGAGCTGGAGTTGGAAAAGGGAGATAAGGTGATTCCTGCCGAGGGCGACAAGGTGTTTAAGGGAGAGGCAATTATTTCTCGCAAAGGAACGGAGATTTACGCAGAATACAATGCCTTTGTTGTCATACGGAAGGACAAACTGTTTTTAGTTGCACAGGATGAAAAGATTGATATCAGGAATGGTTCCTCCGTTCTGGTTAGAGAGGGACAAACCACTGAGGCTGATGAATCGCTGGCAATTTTTGATCCGTTTAGCGAACCAATTATTGCGGAAGTGAACGGAATGATAAAATTCGAAGACATAATTCCGGGCACCACGCTTCGTGAGGAGATCAACGAGGATACTGGCAACATCGAGAAGAAGATTACCGATTCATCAACCGAAACCCTGCAGCCACGGATTGCGATTGTTGATAAGGGGGGCGAAAGCCTCCAGGATTATTATCTTCCTGAGAATTCATACCTGGACATTGAGGATGGCGCCGAGGTGAAGGCGGGCCAGACCCTGGCGAAAATGCTGAAAGAAAGCCAGAAAACGCAGGATATAACCGGTGGTTTACCGCGAGTTGGGGAGCTGTTTGAAGCCCGTAGACCGAAAGATGCGAGTGTACTTTCACGTATAAGCGGTACGGTAGAATTTGGGGGAATTAGCAAAGGTAAACGAATCGTCATGGTTAAGGACCATTTTGATAACCAGGAGAAGCATTCGGTTCCGATGGGGCGACACTTGCTTGTTAGGAACGGCGACAGTGTAGAGGCCGCAGAACCGCTTTGCGATGGCCCCAAGGATCCCCACGATATATTGGAAATCCAGGGTGAGGTGGCATTGCAGAGTTTTTTGGTGGACGAAGTACAGGAAGTCTACCGCATGCAGGGCGTGAATATTAACGACAAGCATATAGGTGTGATTATCCGACAAATGATGCGCAAGGTTGAGATTGTCGATGTCGGTGATACGAATTTCATTTACGAGCAGCGAGTGGATAAATACCAGTTTCGAACACAAAACGACAAGGTGGTAAAGGAAGGTGGCCAACCCGCAGTCGCAAAGCCTCTGCTCCTGGGTATTACCCGCGCATCTTTGAACATAGATAGCTGGATTTCGACCGCCAGTTTCCAGGAAACCACCCGAGTGCTCACAAATGCTGTAATCGCGGGGAAAGTGGATGAACTGCGCGGTTTGAAGGAGAATGTTGTAATCGGTCATGTGATTCCGGCAGGGACTGGTATGCAGAGACATTATGATATGAAGCTATTCACGGAGAAGACAGAGGATCTCGATGCCCACGTGGCCGCAATTCTTGAACAAAGACTCAAAGAAACCGAGTACCTTGAAGAATTTGGCGAAGTTGAAACTATAAACGCTGTGGAATGATAACGGATGTAGCCTTGATAGTAATTTCGGTATTGACCTTTCGATAGCAAACCGTTAATATCCCTTTTCTTTGGGGGAATAAACCTGTGCCGACAATTAACCAGCTTGTTAGGAAAGGACGCAAGTCTTCTTTAAAGAAAACTGATTCACCGGCTTTGCAATCCTGTCCACAGAAGAGAGGGGTTTGCACCCGTGTAATGACTATTACTCCCAAGAAACCCAATTCAGCTCTCCGGAAGGTGGCTCGGGTTAGATTGTCGAATGGGATTGAAGTTACGGCCTATATTCCGGGGGTTGGACATAATTTGCAGGAGCATTCGGTTGTGTGTATTCGCGGTGGAAGAGTGAAAGATCTCCCAGGTGTCAGATATCACATTGTTCGTGGTTTGAAGGATACCCTGGGCGTGGATGACAGAAAACGGGGCCGTTCGAAGTACGGTACCAAAAAACCCAAAGTGTA
>UWYT01000212.1 GCA_900608495.1 Olavius algarvensis spirochete endosymbiont
TCTATCCTGTTCATACGCCCAAGATAGTCGCTCTTGAAACTCATCAGGGCAATCTTGAGGGGAGGGCGGCGATACGGGCCTGCCTGAGGTCCTTTGCAATCGGGAGCGGCCTGACTACAGGCGGGCTGGAGCTATCTGTAGCGCTGGCTGGCTGCTTGGCCTCGCTGGGCTTAGTGACCCCTGCTCCATTACTGTTGAATACTTTCTAGGTATTCTCTCCATTCATTGGGGCCAGTATATTTCTCCGGTAGTAGAAACAAACCCTCTTCAGTCACTAACCAGAATTCATAGTCATCAACCGATTTAGCCTTCAATTCATTTAGAACTTCTTCTGGATACTCGGCAAGCAATACTCCATCTTCTGAGTAGACTGTTATGCTTATAAAAGTAACCCCTTCTTTATCATATCGAAAACCTACTTCAGGTTTCAGAGTAATATTTGATGTTGCATTGTCACTATACTCAATCACCACTCTTACTGTATATTCATAGCCATTACGGAAATTTGGCATGGGGAACTTATCCCAACCCAGAAGAGTTGGAACCAAGAATCCCAAGCAAAGTACTTTGCCCACAGTCATGTCTCTCATTTCTTCCTCCTAACAGCCAAATATATGTTTCTCATTTCTTCCTCCTGCTTTTTTCTCCAAAACCAGCCATCCTCATCTATTGCTTTTAGAATAATTATCTGCGGCATGCTCCATTGGACTTGGTTTCCACATGCCCCCAGAGAGCAGATAGGGTATAAAGAATAGAATACCTAAAAGCTGATACTGATATGTATGGGCCTCTTCATGCATGCCTATATTTTCTTTGGATCCTTCATACCTCACAGTATTATGTTCAGGCCCTTTCCCCTCCATGGCATAAATCACAGTATTACCAAATGTGATGGCACCACCAAGCTTAAAAAATGTTATGAAGTTTATCGCATTGTTGGAAATGGTAATCTTTCCTTTACCATATATCAATCTACTCAATCCCACTAGTATCAAGCCAACGAGAGCAGCAGACAAGGTAACTGGTGAAGCCCAAATTTTGCCTATTATATCAAGTACTATAGGCCATTTATGACTAGGTTCAAAAGGCATAGGAAAGTCTCCGAAGCCGCGTATTATTGGCTCAGGCAATCGCTCAGGCAATTGAATATATGTCGGGCCCTTTGAAGGATGGATAGTATGCGGGCAATCTATCAGGCATATCTATCGGGGTATTCGGACCAAATTCCCAGACTGGATGCTCCAATCCAGGCAACTTCAAGTTAAGCCCGTCTTCTGCCTCCATCCCCGTCGGGTCCACATACCTTACTGGGTTGTTGTTCGTATATGAATACCAGTTGGTAGCCTCGATAACAGAATAGCCCTTGCGCATTCCTCACACTTGGCCCAGGTCCAAAGCTCTCCGGCCACCCATCCGGCTAGAGGCAGGTGAACAGAATACTCTCTTATTTTTTGTAGGCAGGAGGCCTACTGAAAATAAGGCATCTTCTGTTTAGCCT
>UWYT01000211.1 GCA_900608495.1 Olavius algarvensis spirochete endosymbiont
CCCAATTACAGTCATTGTACTAAGCCCAAACTCCTCTCTGAGATAAGCAAAAAGTGGTTCCCCCTTTTCAAGAAGCCATTCAGCAAATCTTGTTCTTGGACCTTTTAAACTCTCACCATCGAACATCTAAAACTCTCATTATTGATCATTTCGGTCATTCTTGGGCAATACCTCATCGATTTTATTTTCCAAAGAGTCAGAGGCAGCCCCTATTCCAACCGATGCGGCAGAAGGGACTACCAAACCCAATTTTCCAAGAGCACCTGTAGCAAATTGTCCTTTTTTAGAGCCGATAACATGATGAAATCGCTTTGATGCCTTATTAAATCCAGGGAAGAATTTTTTAGCTGTGAGGCTTAGTCCCAAATTTATTCCCTTGGTTATCGTGGGGCTTGTCAACTCTCCTTCAATAATATCAGCCGCTGAACTCATTACAACAGCCACAGCATCAGCAGCAAGTCCCGCAGCTGCTGCACCAACTGCGACGGGAGCAGCCCCTGTTGCCACAGCTCCTAATGTGACACCGGCGGCTCCCTCTCCCACCGCACTTGCAATATCTGAACCCTGTCGCAAAAGTCCAAC
>UWYT01000207.1 GCA_900608495.1 Olavius algarvensis spirochete endosymbiont
TATCGCGTCGCTGCCCAGGGCACCTTGTACTCTATCTTCCGGATGCGGTTGTTGCTAAAATCTGTCACATAGACATTGCTTTCAGAGTCCACAGCCACGCCGATGGGGGAGTTAAACTGCGCCGTGTTGCTGGCGCCATCAGTATGACCTAGCGTGCCAGTGCCGGCCAAGGTGCTTACCACCCCCGCCGGAGTGATTTTCCGGATGCGGTGATT
>UWYT01000206.1 GCA_900608495.1 Olavius algarvensis spirochete endosymbiont
CGGCGTGATTTTCCGGATGCGGTGGTTGCCTTGTTCTGCCACATAGACATTGCCCTCTGAATCCACAGCCACTCCGCGGGGGAGGTTGAACCGTACCGTGCTGCCGGTGCCATTCTCAAAACCCGGAGTGCCACTGCCCACAAAGGTGCTTATCACCCAGGCCATGCTCTCGGAAATGTTGCAGGATGCCAAGAGGCTTATAAGAACCAAAATCGGGATACTGGATATCTTATTCATAAGTTAAATAGCTTCTTATCTAGATTGACTGCGAAC
>UWYT01000205.1 GCA_900608495.1 Olavius algarvensis spirochete endosymbiont
TGCTCAACTAGACACCAGGATAAACAGAACGAACATTCTGTTCACCGCTTGGGGATGGGACGCCGCCGCCAGGGCCCCTGGCGGTTCCTTGAGTTTTATAAGGAATTCTCAAGCAAAGCCGCAGGTAGAAGATCCCTGCTCAAAAGAAGGGCCGCAGCACTGGCCGTGCCTTAAGCCCAAGTGAGGTTCATCCGGCCCGAGGCAGGTGAGCAAAATGCTTGTTATTCAGCAAGAGGTGACATCGGCGCTGTTTTCCAGTATCGAATACGCTCTAATTCGCCGTCAATCTCAGCTAGAAATCTGAAACTTACTTCATAGCCATTTTTCAAACTGCATTTAATCTCAGTACTAGAAGTTTGCCAATCTAATTCATAGTACAGGCCGATATCTTCAAGTATATTCATCAATTGCTTGCGTTGCATTCCTCGG
>UWYT01000204.1 GCA_900608495.1 Olavius algarvensis spirochete endosymbiont
GGAGCTCGACGAGGAGACCGGCCTCTACTACTACGGGGCGCGCTACTATGAGCCTGCAACCTCCCGCTGGATAAGCCCGGACCCTGCCGGATTCGAGCTTATTAACCCGATGGAGTCTGATGGCGAGGGTGGCTGGAAGGCCAAGGGAAACTACTCGGTAATTGAGGGCACTAACTGGTATTCCTATACGAGTAATAATCCGGTGCTTTATGTGGACCCGACGGGGAAAAGTGGCCAAAAGGAGAACATGGGCACTCCATATTTCAGGGATGGTAGACCATATACCTTTTATGATGGATTAGGAGTTTTAAGTAATACAAATTATGGGCCGGAAAATAGAGGTGGCCCTAGGCTTGAATCGACTTATGATAATCTCATAGGGGACTTAAGCAAGGGACGTGCTATATATACACAAAAAGTCGGCCCATTGGAGGCCATAGGGAGAGCACTACCTACTGGTATGGGTGATAGCTCTGCTGATGCTGCAACAGAATTTATAGCAAATATCCTTGATCCTGATACTTCAACCTTCGCTGAGGTTCGGGCCAAGTATGAAGGATACGGAGAGAATCGTAAATTAACAGGATGGGGGCTTAAAGTTTCATTACCTACGATATCCGATGAAAACCGTTCTGATGGTTCTAATTCGCATAGCTTTGAACTTTATACTGTCACAGATAAAGCAAAGGCATTGAAAATAATGGAACAAAACCCAGAATTGATTGAAGGTATTTTGCGGGAATCTGGAATGATTAAATATAAGAATAACGATGGGAATGAAGAATAGTCAGAAATGGATATTGCTATTCTCTGTTTTTCTCTTAGTTGGATGTAATGGATCAAAAACTATATGGATTAAAGGGCGAATAGTAACATATCCTCAAAAATCCGATTTCGGAATATACTCAACAACTATTGAGTATAAGACAGTTCAACAGGATGAAGTAGTGGAGAAGAAGAGACGTTTCTATACGCTTCGTCCCTTCAGAAGGTTTTTTATTGGAATAAAGGCTCAGGATTTTCTTCATGTTGAGCGGATCAGTTTTTGGGCTGCGTATCCTGCAATTATTGATGTTAAACTTGAAGGTGAAAACTTCAAGAGGAAGATCATTAATGTAGGTGATATTTATGATTATCGTCCACCAATTGTTGATATACCTGAAGACTACAATGGAATTTTTAGTGACTTCAATTTTGTAATTAGATCGGACATCCCCGATGTAGATTACTTTGATGTCTATGTTTCTATACTCAAATATGATAACGAAAAACAGGCATGGAAGAAAATTCCCTTTATTGATATTGAAGGGCTAAAAAATACAGAAGTTTCCTTTGATAACTTTTTAGATTTAGCACAAGAATCAGCTACTTTCGGTATGAACGATGCTAAGGTAACGATTCACGATGAACTTAGGCCAGGGATGTTTATGATTAAAGGGGATGTCTTTATGATTGGAGGGGATGTCATTAGGATTATTGATGAAGAAGCGACAATAATCTCACGATTCTATGTAGAGTTTTTTGACATTCTTAAAATCGAGTGATTGTTATAGGTTTCCTGCTTGTTATTTCCCCACCCCCCAGCAACAACAACCCTCACCCCCTAGTGCCACAAAAAGCCTCCCACCCGCCCGCGTCAAATGCCGGCCTCTAGCCCACCTGTAGCCAAGCCGCTCCCACCTGCGCAGGCCCTCAGAGGCAGGCCCGACCTTAGGCCATCCATGGCCACGGTCTAAACAGAACACGCCTTATTTTCAGTAGGC
>UWYT01000334.1 GCA_900608495.1 Olavius algarvensis spirochete endosymbiont
TGGACTCATCCGGCAATGTCGTCTATGTGGCAGATCGAAACAACCACCGCATCCGAAAGATAGAGTACAAAAAGATAGAGTACAAGGTACCCTAGGCAGCGGCAGCAACGGGTTATTAAGGATGGAGCCGGCACCACGGCGCAGTTTGACTCCCCCAGCGACGTGGCTGTGGACTCATCCGGCAATGTCGTCTATGTGGCAGATCGA
>UWYT01000201.1 GCA_900608495.1 Olavius algarvensis spirochete endosymbiont
AAACCGGGGCGAATCAGTGCTATAATTCAGATGAAGACTATGTGGGCCGGTAATGTTGCCAAAACTGTTATTTGTGCCGTCAAGCTCGAAAGTAAAATTCCCCTCAAGACTAATGTTGCTCTGGAATGTTAAGTCACCCTTCGATTTAACAGTTCCTTGTATAAAGGAGGAATCCGCAATCGTAGTTGTCCTTGCTCCCTGAATGTCGATAGTTCCCATCAGGTCCATTGCATTTATGCTGCAGCTCCCTGATCCGGCAATATTGAGAGTTCCTCTTAAAAACATATCCTCTATTTCAAAATTCGCCAATGAGGCAGGAACATTAACCACAACATTCCCCTCTATCAGGACGATATCGCCGGATCCTGGAACACCCTGCGAGGAAGTATTTAAATTTATCCAATTACGGGAATCATCCCAGTTATTATTGCCAGCATTCCCGTTCCAACGG
>UWYT01000265.1 GCA_900608495.1 Olavius algarvensis spirochete endosymbiont
CGGCTCCCTCTCCCACCGCACTTGCAATATCTGAACCCTGTCGCAAAAGTCCAACAGAAACTTCCTTGGCAGCAGCCCCAAGCATTGCTTGAGCACCTGGATCCCCATCCGCCGCAGCGATAGCGGTGCTTGCAAGGCTTCCACTGGGCCCACCGTGCTGCAAAATAGCACCTATATAGCTTTTTAAGGAAAAGCCAAATTGCTGATCCCCCGTTGGATCCACATACTTCACGGGGTTGTTGCTCACATAGG
>UWYT01000200.1 GCA_900608495.1 Olavius algarvensis spirochete endosymbiont
TTTCTTTTGAAGAAGAATCAAAAATATGGGACAAGTGGTTTGAAGAAAACCTAGACCCCGGATCCTTAGAGTCATTATATTTGCTTAGCGATAAAGAATATCATCGCGAAGTTGAAGAAAGGCTTGCAAACTACTATCGAGACGCGGATTTTTTTCTTATTTACTTTGCGCGCAATATAGATAATGGAGTTTTGTCTACTACTCTGTTTTTCAATAGTGCCAATACATGGAATCAGATAGAGTGGACAGAGGATACAAGCACAGGACGATCTTTTGTTGTGGAAACAAAACATGAAATTGCTGATTTTGATACTTCTGATAAAGAATTAGCTAGACTTGTTATAAGGCGCCGTTATTTTTATGCTAGAACAAACTATCTTCTAGTAGGTGCCACAAGCGTTCACATTTACATCTTTGATGAGGGTAAAATCGGGAGATTTGCATTTTACGGTGGACGTGGTGCCGTTGGTTCCCCTGTGTATATTAAACGGCTTCTTCAAGAAGTACGAGGATGCTCGATCACTGCTCCCTATAGATGACCCAAAATCCTCGTGCCCACTCCTCGGCAGGCCGCCTTAGGCCATCCATGGCCATGGGGCTAAACAGAACACGCCTTATT
>UWYT01000199.1 GCA_900608495.1 Olavius algarvensis spirochete endosymbiont
TCCCTTATTTTTTGTAGGCAGGAGGCCTACTGAAAATAAGGGATGTTCTGTTTAGGACCAAAGCCAGGGAGGGCGAAGGGACGGACCTGGCGGGGTCTATAAGGGACAAGGCAGGAGGCTGGTGTTTGCAATGGTCGGGAATTGCTTTTCTTTGATGGAATTTCTAACGAGAGTCTAGTGCATTACCAGATATCACTATGCTTTTTCAGAAACAAACACATAGATCATCCCACACCGAAAAATTGCCAAAATAGCACAATACCCTCTGAACAAATAGGAGAAAACAGAAGTGCTGCTAGAGAAGGAACGATTCCAGCAATGAACGCTTCAATACTGTTTAACCATTTGCGATTTCCTCCTTTAATTTTTGCCAAATATCCTCCAAGAAATAGGCTTAGAAGACCTCCTATATTTACTCCCCAATCCCACCAAGATGGAATGGCGATATTTCTTTCACGAAATGAATAAAACAGTCTCGCAAAAACAAGAAAAGAAATGAAGTAAATAAAGCTTACAACTATCTTGACATACACATTGCTCAGGAATTTGTTCTCTCTCCTTGTAAGCAATGCAAAAAATTGTCCAAAGTACATAAGTGCGCTGCACAAAAACAGTATCCAGAACTTAAACACGAATTCGTATAGATAATTGTTACCTCTGCTAAGCAAAACTAGGGGATACATTAACAATGCCACGAACGGCGTGATTATTTCGATGAGCAGAATCACCTTCTTCTTAGTTTCCTCAGTCATCATTAGAATCATCCTTGGGCCAATGCGAAGGAGGACTATTAACTATAGGGTATTTTCGGTCAGACTGCTGCGGGTTCACATTATCTTGTGCAGTATCAGATCCAGCTCTACCTAAGTCAGAAGACGACGGTGGATTCACATTATCTTGTATAATGTCGAAAACAGTACCAACAGAAGTATCAACTAGTATTTTGGCAGCTAGTGTTTTGGAAGCAGTACGAAATTTTGTCCCATGTTTAGCAAGTTTACCTAGGCCAACACCTAAGAGACTTGCCCCACCCGAAATCCCCCCATCAATAGCGGCATCTATTGCCACAGTTTTAGCATCAAGATTTTCTGCACCTTTAGCAATCAAGTTTTCCGCAACACTTCCAGCAGCTCCTCCGGCGGTACTACCCCCAACAATCGCAAGTATCCCAACACCACTGCCGATGAGGGCACCTGTAACGGCACCGCTTATCGCACCGCCAACAGCTCCACCTATTATTTCACGGTTAGAGGTATTGCCTTGTATAACAGCACTAGCCACACCGCTAGCAGCACCTATAGCGCCGCCGGCGAGGCCACCAAAAACTGCAGTAACTGCAAGAGCAGGTACGCCCCCCCTAGGATCGTTATACTTGACGGGATTGTTCTCTGTATAACTATACCAATTTGATCCAGAGATAATAAGCTGTTCATTATTTTCTGGATTAACCAACTCGAACCCGGCCGGGTCCGCGCTCATCCATCTGGAGGTTGTAGGCTCATAGTAGCGTGCCCCGTAGTAGTAGAGGCCGGTCTCCTCA
>UWYT01000092.1 GCA_900608495.1 Olavius algarvensis spirochete endosymbiont
TTTGATCTTTTAGGACGTAGGAGAAATGTCAGCCTGGTTACTGGCAAGCTATCCGCCAAGGGTCAGCCGGGTTTAACCATCAGCTCAGAGGAGGCACTGATTTTTGCGGATCAGGGACATGTGAGTTTAGATAATGATTTGGATGAACAGCTTAGTATCTCGGTTTCGGAAGGCGAAGCTACTGTGCTGGTAAATAACCAAAGAACACAGGTGGGCAATGATGCAATCCTGCAATTCGACAGAAACACCGGAAATACAACTACGACAACCGTTGCAGTTGCGATAGATAAGCCGAGCCCCAATGCCCTTCTACTAAGCTACGAAGATAACTTACCGGTTGATTTTGCCTGGCAGGTTTTTGCCGATTGGACCAGCCCACTTCTTGAAGTTTCAACCGATTCAACCTTTTCGGATATCGACGGCACTCGAATCAGAGCGAACTCGGAAGCGTCTTTGAACCTGGGATCGGGAAATTGGTATTGGCGAATTCTGGAATCGGAGAACGGCAGTTTCGGCCCTACGAACGAATTCTCGATTGGTCGAGCACGACGCATAAAACCGATCGCTCCCTCGCCGGGTTTGAACATACCATTTCGCGGACAGACAGCCAGCGTTTCCCTTAGATGGAGCAGCGCGCCATATGCGAGTTCCTACACAGTAGAACTTAGCCAAAATTCATCATTTTCCAATCCGCGAATTATGCGTGAGGTTATCGACAATTCGATACTGGTTAAAAACCTGACAGAAGGTAGCTGGTGGTGGCGTGTGATTCCTCACTACCAACGCGGGGATTTGATAAATCCACTAAACTCGGAACCTAGATATTTTGTTCTGGAAGAGCGCATCGAACACGAACCGGTTACACTCATCAGCCCAGTGGAAAATGCGTCGCTATCAAGTCTGGATGTTCGAGACGGCATCCCGTTTAAATGGCTTGCGGCCGATAGCATAGTCTCATACAGGATAAGCGTGGCGAAAAATCAGAATATGGACGATATAGTTGCGGTAGCAGACGGACCTGAAAACTGGAGAACTCTACTTCCGACTCCAGAACCTGCCGTCTATTACTGGCGCGTTGAGGCAATTGCAGCCGATGGAGCTGATGTTCCAGTTTCCAGGACACGCAGCTTCACCGTTCGCCCCCAGAGCGGAATAGTTGAGCTTATCGATCCCGCCCCCGGCGAATTTAAGGAACTAAAACCATTTACATCTCACAGTTTCATTTGGCACAGTGACATCCCCGGCACTGCCCGATTCCAGTTGAGCAGAGTCAAAAAGACGGGGGAAAGTGAGCAAGTCAGAATTCTAGATACCTTATTACAAGGCGAATCATTCAGGACGATACTGCCCGGAGAAGGTGAGTACGCATGGAGTATACAAATTCTTGATGATAAAGGCCGTTTGCTGCTTCGAAGCGGGGAAGTTCAATTCGTCGTGAGAGCGGATTTCGAACCGCCGATTCTTAGCAATCCGGCTCCTGGCTCGATTATCGGAATAGCTGACTCAACTACAATCTCGATAAGCTGGGATCCATCGCCAGGCGCCGATGCTTACGAAATAGAGTTCAGGAATCAAGATGGAGTTGTTATAGGACTGGATAGACGCGTAATTGGTTTGAGTCGGGATTTTGCGTTCTCTCAGACAGAAGGCGGCGGCATATACACCGTTGAACTCACTTCGATAAGGGAAAATCCACCTCCAGGCGCCTCCGCTAGAAGCAGAACCGCTATTTATCAGTTTGAAGTAAAGGATTTCTTTCAATACTCTGCAGCCATCCCAATCTCCCCGACAGATGACGTCACAATAAATCCAGTAGAAGCCCTGAGAAGTGGAGTCACCCTGAACTGGCGACAGGATCCGCCACTGGAGAATTACACTGTCGAGCTTGGCAACGGGGAATTTATCAGGCTATACCAAAGCAAACAGTCCAGCCTATTCCTTGAATCCCTGAATCCCGGGCACTATTCCTGGTTAGTTCGCTCCAGAGATAGCTTTGGACAGGAGGCTCCGAAGAGTCAAGTCGCCAGGTTTAGAATCGATGATTTTCCAAATCCACCCCCCCCTGCCGCAGTATTCCCTCAATCCGGAGCCAAACTGGACATGACAGGGAAGAAGAATCTTTCCTTTGAGTGGGAGGCTGGAGAGAAAAATACAGTATACGATTTAGCGCTCTACTTCAGCGATGCGAACACACCTCTTGTCAGAGAAGTCGGTTTAACCGACACCACTTATACTCTGGATAACCTCGAAATTCTGGATGTTGGAAACTTCATTCTTACAATCCAATCACGCATCGATTACTTCGATATCGGCATTACTCGGTCGAGCCCGGTAGTTAGAGTGCCTTTTACTCTTTCAATAGATGTTGCAAACACGACGCCGAAGATGCTTAATAGTGAGCTGCAATATGCGGACTAAGACAGGCGGGAAACCGGCGTTTTTTTTCTTGTTAAGCTTCCTGGCGGCCACAACATGCCTCTCAGCGCAAGAAAGAATCGAATGGGAACCCGTTGTCGGGGCCGATCACTACCTGGTGGAAATAAGTCAGAATGGCAAGCTCGTACTTGAAGTACAGAGCAAGGAGTCTTTTATACCGCTTTTCCTTCCCCCCGGTTACTATGATATTCGAATCAAGGTGATAGATTCATTTGGGAATGCCCAATCCACCGACGAGATTAGCCGTTTGAAAATCAGCGCGCCTCTTATCCCCTTCATCATCTATGTATCTCCCGGGGTATTTCATAAAAATGAGAAGCCGGTGTTTTTTGCGCGAGTAAGCGGACTGCTGGAGAATGAAAAACAATCCACCACCTTCGCACTTGAAAGCGACGAAGACAGGAAGATACAACTGAATTGGGAGATATCAGACTCCAGCAAGGCTGCCGAAGGTTGGATAGAGATATCCCTAAGCACAGATAGAAGGCTGCCCAATGTTGGCTCCTGGCATCTCACAATGTCCAATCCCGATGGCCGCGAAGATAGTCTGGAAAATGCACTCACCATTTTCCAAGGTTCACAGCCTCGAATAAAAACCATAAATCCGAAGGAATTTGTTGCCGGAATTCCAAATGCTGTGCTCCGAATTAGGGCAAAGGACTTCAGTGGAGACACTACTCTTCTAATCGACGGACCTTCGGAAATTCCAATAACGAAATTAAATCAGGGTGAAAAGGATGTCTTTGAATTTAGCTTGAATCTAAGGGATGCATCAGAGGGACTCTATTCGATTTCTTTGCTGAATCCCTCGGGGGAAATCGACACCATACCTGAGGGACTAAAAATTCACTCCCCAAAAATGGCTTCATCCAGAAAGGTTAAGACACTGAAAATTGATGATAGAAAACCCCGGCCGCAATCCGAATTCCCCAATGCAATCTATGGCGGATGGAAACCCATTATACGAACCAGTGATACAGGCTTGGAATCCTTTTTCGATCCTTCTTCCCAAGTTGTTTTCCAACCAGGCTATTTGGGGTTTACACTGGGATATTCCCGGGATATCGAAAATGATTTGCTGCGAAGAGTGCCCTACCTGGATGACGTTGAATGGTATTTCCTGGCAAGCTATTCTAACAGTAAACTTATTGATGCTGAACCTAGTGATCTTTTGCCTAGTCCTTTTCCTAGTCCTTTAGATGACTTTGGTTTAGTACAAAACCATCATAGTTTAGCCTTCCTGTTTGGAGTTAGTTATGTCACCTGGTTCGATTCTCCACTGAACCTTCTGGCGCAAATTGGCCTTGGGATTGGCGTTATGCTCCGCGAGTATAGCGGCCCAGAACTGTCGCCAATACCAGGACTGCCGCCTGATGCTGGCCCCGATATGCCTGAATTTGTTTATCCCAAGAATTCAACAAGTTTCATTATGAGCTTCGATTTGGGATTCCGCTGGGATATCACGCCACAACTATTCGTAAATACAACTGCCAATGCCATGCTTAAAAACGAAATAGATAAAAATGACGAATGGTCCTTTCAACCTAAGATTGAAGGAGGCTGGAGATGGTAAAAAGCCGGGCTTCGGCTAAATTCAGCCTGTTCCACTATCCCTCAGAATGGACTGCCTTTCTCATCATGATTCTAACTTCAGTTTGGGCAAGCCATGGCCAGGAATCAAGCACTCTTATAAGCGATGAAGGCGCGGTTATCTTGAGGTGGGAATCCGACGCTTCCTTGTTCCGTATTCAGATTCGTCGCGACGGGCAAGTGTTTTTCGATATGGAGCACGACAAGAATGAGATAAGACTAAATTTGGCCCCTGGCCTTTATGAGTATAGAGTCGCTACGCTAAATGTCTTTGCCAAAGAAGATAGAAGCACAACTTGGCTACCGTTAAGAGTGAGCAGTTCGAAGATTCCCCATTTTCGATTAGTATCCCCACTCGAAATCGCAGAGGGGGAAAGCGGTAAAATCCTGGTTGTTGAGTCGACTAAATTCAGGGAAGACATCACCCTCCTGTTGATAAATGGCGACAGACGAATTAGCACGGAATGGCAGAAAGATGAAAACCTCTATTCAATTCTGTTACCGGATTCACTTGAGGCAGGAAGATGGGACTTGGAGGCACGCGATATTTCCGGTAAAACCTTCATGATTCCTGAAGTTCTAACAGTTCAATCGACTAAGTCACTCTCGATTTATAGCTTAAGCGTAACCGAGCTTCCTCCCGAGGGAACCTTCCCTGTTGAAATTGTCGGTGAACGCTTTGATATGGATATGTCTCTGCGTTTCGAGAGCCTGGATGAAATTCTGAAGGTTGTTTCAACTGAGGTTTTTAACGAGAAGAGAGCGTTGGTTTACCTTGATTTGGCTGGGGCAAAACCCGGTGATTACACATTGATAGCATCTAATCCAAATGGGGTTGAGGCTCGCTCTGAAGGGGCTCTTAGGGTAGAACCCACGGGAAAGAGCAGAGAC
>UWYT01000088.1 GCA_900608495.1 Olavius algarvensis spirochete endosymbiont
GACATTGCCGGATGAGTCCACAGCCACTCCGGTGGGGTTTTTAAACTGCGCCGTGGTGCCGGCTGCATCCTTATAACCTGACCTGCGGCCGGCTATGGTGCTTACCACCTCCCCCGGCGTGATCTTCCGGATACGGTGGTTGACATAATCTGCCACATAAATATTGCCGGATGAGTCTGCAGCCACGCCGGTGGGGTCGTTAAACTGTGCTTCTGTGCCGGTGCCATTTGCAAAACCCGCTGTGTCAGTGCCGGCTATAGTGCTTACCATTCTATCCTCTATTCTATCTGCCGGCGTGACCTTCCGGATACGGAAGTTGAATAGATCTGCCACATAGACATTGCCGGATGAGTCCACAGCCACTCCGGTGAGGTAGTTAAACTGTGCTTCTGTGCCGATGCCATTCTCAAAACCCCGCGCGTCACTGCCGGCTATGGTGCTTACCATTCTATCTTCTATTCTATCTCCCGGCGTGATTTTCCGGATGCGACTGTTGCCAGTATCTGCCACATAGACATTGCCGGATGAATCCACAG
>UWYT01000209.1 GCA_900608495.1 Olavius algarvensis spirochete endosymbiont
ACTAGAGCATCGAACTAACCTTGAACCTACTTGATAACCAGCACTTTGCGAATCTGGTCCATTTTGTCTGGCCCTACTATGCGAACGAAATAAATGCCCCGCGCAACAGGATTGCCCGCGCCATTCCTGCCATTCCAGGAAACAGAGTGCTTCCCGGTGTTTTGAAAACCACGTTGTAGCACCGCCACGGTGTCTCCTGAGAGATCGAACACTTGAATCGTGACAACCCCCTTTGTTCTTAGATTGTAGTACAGCGATGTTTTATCATTGTTATTCGGGTTGAGTATATTGTTTAGAATTGAAACGCCCCCGGCCTGAGCGACAATATTCTGAATTTTTATCGCCCATGGAATCACCTGCCGATACCAGTTCGAAGCGGTGTCGTCGAGTATCTGAGCACAGTAGAGCTCGGAGCTTTCGAAATAGAATACAAACTCCAAATCCTTGCCATTTTCAATCATTGCATCCGGCATATTGAACTGGTATGTGTAGTTGTCACTGCTTGAGGTGGTTGCGCTCTTTGTAGTTGTCCGCGTATGTGGTTTGGGAACCAAACCGGAGAAATTGCGCGGCAGACTGGCATTTTCGCCGAATGCAGGCAACCAGAGTTTTCCATTCTTGGCATCCGCATTTGCACTGTTTGAATAGACCAGGATAGGGTTCTCCGAGATGCCCGTATACCTGTGCGCTGTAATCGAGAAACTATCGCTTGGCAGGAAATCGTTCCAGGCGAATTTGGAAACAATGCCAAGCTTGTTGTCGCTCAACGGAATTACGTTGCTTCGGGCAGTTGTCGGCTCCATCAATCCGTTGCCCGCCACGCCGAGTCCCACATCAGAGATTCTATGAGAACTGTTCAATATTTCATCGGTTGCATCGTTGGAATCAGTAGTGTCAAAGTCGTGAGTGCTTTTGGGGGTTTGAATATCCCGAACTCCAGAATCGACGTTCACTGTAATTCCATTGAGTATATCTGTCGCGCTGATACTGTTGTTGGTTGTCAGAATCAACTCCCGAATGCCATTTGTATCATTCGAAACCCGTCTCAAAGCCGCTATTCCACCCCCGGCCGTGGTGTTGAAATCACTCATCGTGATACTGGAGGAGTCAGACCTCACTACGGACTCTGAAAAATGCACAAATATCTCCTTCTTACTCGCAATCGCAAGCGTGTATCCAATAATGGGGGCAGCATCATCGTAAGCTTTTTCATATATCTTTGCATTGGCGGCATTCTCCCCCCTGTCGTAGAGCCGCAGCTTTACCCCCCAAACCGTATCTTTGAGGCTGTCGTTTCGTATAATCTTCCACCTGGGAGTGGCCGAAGTATCCAGGTAGGCTTGCTCCTCCAGTTTTATGTAGAACTGATTCGCATTAGTGCCATGTGCCTGAAATCCCCTAACTTCATATCCCTCAACCTCAACCTCCAAACCATTGAAATCCATATTCAGATTATATTCGCTATCAACCAGAATCTTATCGATGCGCCCGTTATGAACAGGCGCTGAATCCAAATCTCCAATATCTTTGGTCCATGAGAGCAATATGTAGGGGGGATTGTGCCATTCCGGGCAGTCTTGAAACGTAGCGTTTGCAGGTTTAATCTGTGGATTTGCCGAAGCATCCGAATGCAGCAGGTAGACGAACTCAAGTTCCAATTCCGCCGTTGAGGTTCTGTTGAAGTTCCAGTAGTGAATTGCATTGCCGGGTTGGGATGAAACTACATAGATATAGGATCGTGGAGATGGAAAAACTGGCGAATGTATATCCAGCAGATTCCCGGGAGGATGGGTTCCACCGCCTTTAATTGCAAACCTGTTTGCTACTCTGGTAGTCTTGCCGCTTTGAAAGTAGATAATCTTTCCCTGAACGCTGGCATCTTCGCAGTTGAACTCAAAGAAATCATTGTTTCCGCCAATATAGGCTGGATAGTTTCCAAGCAGGGTGAGTCTTAGATTTCCAGATACAAGCGCGGCATCCGTTCTTACGTACGAACCGTGGAGAGTAATCGTATGATCGGCTGTATTCAGAGTGCCGTCTTTCAATCGCAATCCAACCAAATCAGTCTCGGAAACGGGTGTGCTCAGAGTCTTATTGGAATTGGGGTTGTAGAATCCATGAATACTGATGTCTGAACTAAGGCTGATGGTTTGTCCGGCAGCATCTATTTCGAGATTCCAGAAATCTCCATGATGTATCGTGCCAGCCCCATTTCCGTTGTAATAGCTTACAAGCCCCAGCTTGTTTGCATTATCATAAGCAAATGTCTGTGTTGTCTGTTCGCCGGTTAGCTTGATTTCGCCATCTTCGTTGTCAAGGGAAACACCTATATTGAAGTTCCAATTTGCAAAATCCACGACAGGGGCAGTATTTCCATCCAGGATAAGATTGGCAATTGCAGCGCTGTGGTTACCCCTGATGAATTGCAGTTGTGCCGGATTATTGTTCGAATCAACCTTAACAGTGCCGGTTGCCGTGAAATCGCTGTTTTGAATATCCAGGTTTGAATCCACTACCTCCAGGTTGTTGAATGTGCTTCCATTTGCTTCGAGAATCGAATTTGACTGTGTGAATTTAACAGTTCCGGAATCACCTCTGAATACTCCGGGTGCACTCACCGTCATATTCCCTTTTATTTCTATCGTTTGTGAACCACCATTCAATATGCCGTCGTCAATATGCAGATTGTCGCCAATCTGCATCCCTCTTTGTGTGTTTATCGAAGTATTCAAAAAACTCAAGTTGCCGTCCGTATCGATACCGGTGATGGGCGTGCCGGTATTGGCAAGATCCAACTCCCCAACGATGAGTGTACTCTCACCGCTGTAAGAAAAAGCGTTGGTGGTATCGACGGCGATGGTATTTACCCTGTTACCAGAATTGGATAAGAGAGAGGGTCCCGCTCCCTGTACTTGCAGTCTGCAGTTGTTTCCTCCCAGGGCATCCCTGATTGAAGCACCTGCCGATTGTGTCACGGTGCCGTTTATCTTTAGCAGCAGGCTGTTTGCTTTGATGTCTCCAAGTTCGAGGTTGTCACTGTTCTGTGTTATCTGGACGTCATTCCCAGTTAGCGTCAGGGTGCCAAAACTGTTGTTCGGGGAAATAAGTGTTATATCATTCGCGCCGCTGCCCGCGGTGAGCGTTGTTGTACCGGTGATGACAATTGGAGCTGTGGAATCCTGGCTGATGTTGGCGTTTGAAGTAATCGTCAGGTTGGAAACGGTAATTGGATTGGAAAACCGGGGCGAATCAGTGCTATAATTCAGATGAAGACTATGTGGGCCGGTAATG
>UWYT01000087.1 GCA_900608495.1 Olavius algarvensis spirochete endosymbiont
CACTGGCCGTCCCGGATAACAGTAACCTCGTCGCAGATATGAAAAATTTCGTCCAATTTATGAGAGATGTAGATGATGGACACTCCTTGTTGCTGGATATTCCTGATAATCTGGAAGAGAATTTTCTCTTCCTTTTCGGTAAGAGAAGATGTGGGCTCGTCCATTATCAAGATTCGGGAGTTCACCGAGATAGCCTTGGCGATTTCCACCATTTGCTGATTGGCAATGCTAAGATTATTCACCGTTTCATCAGGATTGATATGGTCTACTCCCAATCGCTCGAGGATGCCCCTGACTATGGCGCTGTTTTCGCTTCGCTTGTAGTAGTTCAGTGGCCCAAGTTTTTCCCGACCAAGCAGGATATTTTCGGCAACTGTCAGGTTCCAGCAGAGGTTGAGTTCCTGGTGTATAATGGTGATTCCTTGTTCCTGGGACTGATGAATGTTAGCGAATTCGACGCTCTCCCCATCCAGAAGTATATTTCCTTCTTCCAGGGAATATACTCCTGATAGAATTTTCATCAAGGTGGATTTTCCCGCGCCATTTTCCCCAAGAAGTGCATGAACGGATTGTTTCCGGAGCTTAAGATTAACCTTGTCCAAGGCCTTTACTCCCGGGAAGTTCTTCTCAATATTTCTCAGTTCCATGATGTATTTATTTGACATTATCCGCTACCTCTTCCTGCTATCCAGGATGACCGCGCTCAGGATGATGAGCCCTCGAACAATCTGCTGGAAGAACGGTGATATCCCCAGGAGGTTCAGACCATTGCTGATGACTCCCAGGATGAGGGCACCTATGAGGGTTCCTGTGATGGTGCCCATTCCTCCGGTGAAACTGGTACCACCCACCACAGTTGCAGCAATGGCGTCCAGTTCATAGCCAACTCCGACATTGGGAGAACCGGACCCCAATCGAGAAGCTAAAAGGATGCCGCTTACGGTAGCTGAAATTCCGGTAAGCGTGTAAGCGGAAATTCTCACCCAATCTATCCGAATCCCGGAGAACCGGGCGGCTTCCTCGTTACCGCCAGTGAGATAGATCTTACGGCCAAGAGAAGTTCGACTCAGAAGGAGATGGTAGAAAATGAAAATCGCCAGCATCGCCAGGATGGAAATTGGCATGAACCCGAAAAGGAAGCGATTCCCGATAATCTTGAAGCTCTCGTCGGTGGTGAACTTGGCCTGTCCATTTACTAGAATAAAGGCCAGGCCCCGAAATATCTGGAAAGAAGCCAGAGTAACGATAAAAGGCGGTAGCTTGATCTTGGTGATCACCATTCCGTTGGAGAAACCCACCAATCCCCCGATGATGAGGACCAGAAGATAGGAGATGAGAAGCGGAATCTCTAATTGTATGAAGAATACTCCCAGAGTCACACCGGCAACCGCTACCATAGATCCTACCGACAAATCGATACCGTTCACCAAGATTACCAGGGTCATGCCGAAGGCGATAATGGCGTTAATGGATATCTGATTCAAGATGTTCCGGATATTCCCCAATTCGAGGAAGATCCATTTATCGCTGTTGTTTCCGATTTTCAGGAGATCAGTCAGTATGAAGATAACGGCACTTAGGCCGAGAAATATCAGAAACGTGCTTGCTTTGGATATTCGACCAGCCAGTAGTTTCCTGGATTCCTTCACAATAGACTCCTCATTTAGAAGGCCTCTCAACTTTGACGTCAAGAGGCCTGTGAGCTGTTAGATAAGTTTGATCAATCGGTTATTTGGGCGCCCTCTTTGGTATAGGTACCGACGGCCACAGGCATGAAATCCGGGAACTCGGTTCTCACGCCATTAATATAATCGACGAGATTCTGCATGGCCGTAGTTCCCATCAAGGAGGGGAACTGAATGGTGTTACCAACTATCTTACCGGCTTCAATGGCGGCCCGGGATTCGTCACCGGCATCATAACCGACAATGGAAATCTGATCCAGCATGTCGGCTCGTTCGACGGCGGACAAAGCACCCAGGGAGGTATCATCGTTCACGCCGAAGATACCTACTAAATCATCGCCGAATCGCTGCATTGCATCTTCGGCTACCACCATGCCCCTGTCCCGCTGACCAACGGCATCGAACACTTCAATGGTGATATTCGGAAAGTTCTTTTTCATGACCTTCTGAAATCCAGCATTGCGTTCCTGGGTGGAGCTGACGCCCGCATGATCCACGATGATGACGGTACCCGAATCAACGTTCCGTTCCTGGAGAGCCC
The DNA here is from genome assembly GCA_900608495.1 of Olavius algarvensis spirochete endosymbiont. Taxonomy (GTDB): domain Bacteria; phylum Spirochaetota; class Spirochaetia; order DSM-2461; family DSM-2461; genus UBA2779. The sequence continues at coordinate 2,227 of UWYT01000087.1, forward strand.
CGGTCATCAGGCCGCCGGCAATTTCTCCGCCTTTATAGTTATCGGAAGCGACGTGGGTGATAGTGTCGGCGCCTTCAACAGCTACGTCCACGCTCACTACCGGGATACCGGCGTCAATTGCCTTCTGAACAGAGGGGCCGAGAGCCTTGGAATCAGTGGGGTTTATTATGATGCCGTCAACTTTTTGCTGGATGAAATCATTCACCTGATTGCTCTGGATTCCGGCGTCGAAGTCACCATCGGTCAGTCGCAGGATGATGTTGCTCTTTTCGGCTTTTTCTTCCATCGCGACTTTCATTTCCTGAAAGAAGGGATGGCGCAGAGACATGAAAGTGACTCCAATAACCAGTTTGTCTTCCTTTTCAGAAGTGCCATTGGCCAAGAGCGCCGTGGAAGCGAGGCTAAGGAAGAGTAGAACCGCAAAAACCTTTTTCATAAAGACTCCTTTTTTCGCGTAACGCGAGTTATAGTTACTGAATTGTCTTCCAGATTACAGATGCAGAATACTGTTAATTCTGATAAAAAGGTGGATAATTCTGAACTGAACTGGAAACTGACAGCCGGATTAAGGTAGAAACGGCGGTTGGTCGGATCGAAGTGATATCACACGCTTTTTACGCTACTGCGAAATGCACAGCCCCTACTGCCTGAGCGAACTGAGCCACGGTGTATCGCCCATCATCCCGAAGCTGACGCATTATTGGTGTCCAGGCCGATTCTTCATCTGCCGCCGTCAGCTCCATTCCAGGCGCAATCCGGGCTGCACCTTCCGCTATGAGGCGAAAACAGACGGGATTTTTCACAAGCCGCCCGAAGAGCACACGGTTGGTTGCCCGAGGATTGAGGATGAACCGGATCTCCTGCCACATAACCGCCAGGTATTCGCCGATTTCCCTGAAAATATCCCGGCATACGCCTTCGCCTTCTCGCTCCGGCAGAGCCATGAGATGTTCCAGAAGCGCCTTACGCATATCCCTGGGTTCCTGTCTTGTATGTATGCTCCCGTCAATCCCATTTTTCAGAAATCCTTTGTCATACAATTCCCTAAGGAGATCGGGACGCTGAGAGGGGAAGTATTTCATCGTCAGTCGGAAAACCCCGCTCTGACTGGTATATTTCTGCAGAGTGCCGGCGATCTTGGTATTGAAATTGTTCAGGCTCCTCAAATCATCGCTTGGGAAACGGCGTTCTGGCCGACATCCCAAATCGATGATGTAGTTGTACACTTCCAGAGGAATTTCCGGCAGATTCCCTTTCTCGTCCAACCATCCTGTGCCGAGCTCTGTACCGAGAGTATGGGCGAGTATTCCATCGTTTATTCCTTCATCTCCGGAGAATGACAATTCCACCGCTGCCGTGAAGGCCGCCATCGGGCCGTCGTTGATATTGCGAACCCGACCGCCTGGTCGACAGTATTTTTCAAGTCGGGTGTCGAGGTTGGTGAGTTGAGCAAAGTCCTGTTCATAGTCGATATCTGGATTGTTCCGGATTCCCCGAGTTTTATAGACTTCCCCTCCAACGATTTTATCTCGAACCACGACATCTGGAAAACAGAGTCCGATTCCGTCGAAACCTTCCAGATTGCCTGCCAGAGCATCTTCTACGTGGGAAATCATCTTTTCAATCTCGTCGTCCGAACTTCCTGCTGCGGATAGGTTATCGAGTGCTGTCTTCCAAACCGCTCCCTCGGGAATCCGTTCCACTGCCGCTCGAACCCGGGCCCACCGGGCCATGAGCAGTATCGGATCAATGAGCTGCTGTGTTCGGATGAATTTAGCCGGGAACCAATCGTATTCTTTGTAGGCGATGATTCGACTGTTCATGAAAAGGACGAGTTTGATGTCGCTTCCGCCGATATCCATTCCGAGAACAGTCTTCCCCTTCAGTTTTCGTGGGAGAATTCTAAGTTTGTGAGCAAGGGACTCATCCTCGCTGCGTTGTTTGTTTTTCGGCGGTGTTCCGAATTGCTTCCGGCTTGATTTGATTTCGGTAAGTCGGAAGGTGAATCGGGAGCTCCCGGGTTTTCGGCGGTCTACGGCGTCGGTTATTCGCTCTGCAACGTTCAGGCAGCGTCCGTAGCCTCGCCGATCCGCCTTGGATGATTCGGGATGAAATTCAGCAATCACTCCGCGAAGAAGATTATCCAGATTTGGGATTTTGCCGGGGCGCAGGAAAGTGAGAGATCGACTGCCGAAGGTGGAGAGAATATTGTATACCGTGGCGCAAAGGTATTCCCGAACCATGTCCAGTTCGGAGGTATCCAGCGCCTTCGGAGCTGGAATCCACAAGGAGAAGGAACGAAATCCGATATCGCCTGCAAGTTCCAGTAGCATGACTATGCATACGCCGTCGGAATCCCCCTCCAGGCTGTCAAACATATCCCGGACCCGAGTGATGAAAACCGACCGTCCCATTTCAGCATCTTCAATGCAATGGTTCAGCTCATCTTTCCAGTTGTTCATGTTGCAACTCTTTCCACACCGGTTTTTCGGAGAACATCGGCGAAATAATCAATTTCTTCGGGGCTGAACCGCCCTGCGTCTCGCGATATCGGCCACGACTGCCCGAAAAGCCGATACTTGTTTTCCGCCATAGGATTGAAGTTCAGAAGTTCCACGGATGGTTGGACAGGCTCAAGGCTCCTGATATAGTCCCCGAGGCCTCTAAGATTGTCTTCAGTTGCGGTGTATTCGGGTATCAATGCAATTCGGATGCGGACCCGGGCGTCCCTGGAGAGGAGATACTCCAGATTCCTCCGAATCGGTTTCCTGTCCGCTCCCAGAATGTTCTTATGAGATTCCGGATCGGCGAATTTATGATCTACGAGAAAAAGGTCGACATAATCTATCACTGCATCAATTGCCGAACGGGGAACGCTGACAGTGGTTTCCACCGCCGTGTGAACGCCATTTTCCCGGCAAATTCTCAAAACTTCCGCCGCGAAGGATGGCTGCATCAGAGGTTCCCCCCCGCTGAGTGTAACACCTCCTTCCGAGACATCGAAGAAATCCCGATCTCGGAGGATTTCCCCGGCTATTTCTTCGGCGGAGACACGACGGCCGTCAAAGGACAGGGCGGCGCTGGGACACTCCTCGACGCAGAGCCCGTTGTTATCGCATTTCCGAAAGTCGATCCGAATATCCAGTTGTGGTTCTTTCCGGGACAGGGCCCCGAGAGGGCAGACGGAAACGCAGATGCCGCAGTGTATGCATCTCGACGGTGTCCAGCACAAATGGATTTTCGGGCTGATTCCTTCGGGATTTTGGCACCAGGGGCAATGGAGGGGACAGCCTTTGAGGAAGAGGGTGGTTCTTAATCCATCTCCGTCATGTAGAGCAAAACGTTTAACGTCGAATATGGTGCCGAATATCATAGTGCTTCAAGATAGGTGGTTCTGGCGATGATTTCTTCTTGAAGATCACCTGCCAGCTCGGTGAAGTAGGCCGTATAGCCAGCCACCCGGACCGTCAGGTTTCGGAATTTTTCCGGTTGTTCGATGGCAGCCCTTAGATCCTCTTCGGTGAAAACATTGAACTGAACATGGCTGATTTTCAATCGGACGAAGGCGCGCAGCATGGCCGAGAATTTCCGGATGCCTTCCTCGGTTTTGAAGAGCTGGGGTGAGAACTTCATATTCAACAGCGTCCCGTTGCTGCCGAGGGCCGAATCTATCCGAGATACCGAACGGAGCAGGGCTGTCGGCCCTGAATTGTCTCGTCCGTAGACTGCTGATATACCGCCGTCGGCCAAAGGAGTCCGGGCATGGCGCCCGTCTGGAGTGGCGCCGACGTTCTGTCCCATTGGGACATGAGCGGATACAGTGTACAGTCCAGTATGGTAGGGACCGCCCCGACGATTGGAAAACTCCTTCAGACGTTTTGCGAAATGCCGAACCCATTTATGTCCCAGTTCGTCCACCCACTCCACGTCGTTCCCATATTTTGCGGCTTTGTTCAACAACCGCTGCCGGAGTATTTCCTGCCCTTCGAAGTTATCTCGTATGGCATTGAGAAGAACTGAAGCCTCCACCTTTCTGTCGTCATACACCAGAGTTTTCAAGGCTGCCAGGCTGTCGGCGATATTGGCAGGCTGTATAGCCTGAATTCCCGATAGATTGTATTGGGCACCCCCATTGGTTACATCCACGCCCGCGTCGATGCAGTTGTCGATTACCGAGGAAAGAAATGGAGACTGAACAATCTCGCCGTGAATGCGATCCACGGCATGGCATAGGGGTATCATCAGGTTGATGAAATGATCGATTTGCTTCCGGAAAGCCTCTTCCAACTCTTCAAAGGAGCCATAATTCTCCAAAGTTCCCAAATTTAATCCGGATTTGCTTCCATCCAATAAATCGATTCCACCGGTGAGGGTTAGTTCCAGAGCCTTCACCAGGTTGAACATCGCCGCATCGCTCCAACCCAGACTGTTGCCTGAAGTAGTGAGTTCCACACAGCCGACGATGGTGTAATTCCAGGCGTCCGACTCGGCAATTCCCACCCCCCGAAGAGCTGGTATCACTGCCTCGTCATTGAAGATTTGTGGCATACCGCTCCCGCAGCCGATGACACGGGAACAGACATTCAGCAAGTCTTCGGGACTGTGCTCGAAGAGTCGCGCCGAGAGGTTCGGTTGGGGCAGTTCGAGATGCTCCTGAGCTTTCAGGAACAAGAAGGATAATGGGTTGGACGCATCGCTGCCGTCGGCATTCTGACCGCCTAAAGCCACATTGAAACCGATGGGGAATCCCGCAAAATACCTGGCCCCGCTGGTGCTTCGCAGATAGACGATTTGATTGAATTTCAGCCAGAGAGCCTCAATAAGTTCCAAAGCCCTGGGGAAATCAAGCGCTCCCCGGGCGATATCTCTCCCGAAGTATGGCATCAAATATTGATCCATCCTGCCCGGGGAGAACGAAGATGCATTGGATTCCATATGAAGGGTAACGAAGAGGAACCACAGGGCTTGAAGAGCCTCATGGAAGTGTTCAGGAGGGCGGGTTGTCAGTGCCGAGCAAATGCGTGAGATGTCCCGGAGTTCATCGGCGAAATTCGGGTTCTCCCGGGCCATTTCCAGGGCCAGTTTCCCATAACGTCCCATGAAGTTCATTGCACCTTCAAGGGTTAGAGCCACGCCCTCGAAGAAGCGATTCGAATCACCGTTCTTCGCCGCCGCAGCTCGAATCTCCTCCAGAATTCCCGCGGGTCCCATACGCAGCCACTTCTCAACGTTGGGACAAATATGTCCTTGAGCATGATCTTTCTGGTTAATCTTCACCACTCGGGCAATCAGGGCTGCCTGCTCACCGATTTCGGCATTTACTGCGTCTTCCAGAGTTTTCCCGTTCCAATAGGGAAACAACTCGTTTCGGAAGTAGGGAATATCTTCGGAATGAACTTCAAATCGGTCTTGAGGACGGGAGGGCAGGGTTTCCAATTCTTTGTTCACCCAGGAGATACCTCCTTCCGGGAACACGACGCCGGCGCGAACGCCGGAAGTTCGGTTGCCGACGATGAGTTCTCCCGGATCGATACGAATCGGCATTTCCCGCAGTGCGGCGGCCAGGGACTTCGCCCGGCGGATATTGACGGGTTCTCCCTCGGTTTCCCGATAAACCCGGGTGATAATTCGTGCCTGATCCATGGAGACGTAACGGGTTTCGGCCAGCATGTCTTTTTTCAGACGCTCAATCCGGTGGGATTTGGGCAGACTTTCGATTTCTCGAACGTATTCTCTCATAATCTCTCCTAACAAGTCAGAAGACTCAATCGGACCAGTAGATTTCCCGTATGTACGAGGCTAATCTGACATCCTCGAAAATTACGTAAGGGTTGAAATCGGCAAAGCATTGGGAAGTATCAACTCTCCTTTTTACAGTATAGGAGAACGCTTCTCATGGTAGCAACTCAGATTTTTGACCAGAAGGTGGATAATACTGAATTCGACCACCGGGATGCAAACAGTCATTTTTATTCTTTATCAGCCTCTCCTGCCAACCTTGCAGCACGGACATTGCTTATTTCAGAACACTGATAATAGGTAGATGTAAATTACGGGGCATGTCGACTCGATAAAGAGAGACTTCATGGGAGGCAATGAGGACAGTGTTGGTTTTTTTCATTTCTCTGATTTGAAGGCTTTCAGCATTCCTTCGACGATGAACAATCCAGCGGTTCCACCGGGGTCCTGCTTACCGATTGACTTCTCCTGGTAGTAAGCGGCCCGCCCATGTCTAGCCATCATCATCTTGGTATTCTCCAAACCGCTTCGTGCGGCAGCGATACCCGCGTCTGCCAGGGTATTCCAATCGTCGGTAGACCCCTCCATGGCCGTGGCTGCAGGATCGATAACATCGATAATGGACTTCTCTCCCGGCTTGCTCTTTCCACGGTCTATCAAAGCATCGGCAAAGGCTCGAAAGAACAAAGCCATGTCAGCAGGAAACAGTTCGATTTTGCCCTTAAGAGCCATACCCCCTCTCATAAATCCAGTTGCAACAAGGGTACCCATAGTGGAAGGTGCGGCTTTGGCAATCTCCATGCCGGTTTTGAAGAATAACTGACCGATATCGGATTCCTCTAGGTTTTTCATCTTGTCGTCAGCAGTATTGAAGGCCATGGTCATGGTTAGGCCTAGATCCCCATCTCCTATTATACTGTCCAGTTCTATCAGGAAATCCCGGTTTTCCTCCATCAGTTTCCGGATACAGTCGATGGCTTTTTTAGCAGTAGAGGCATCCATCAATCACTACACCTCAAGCTGGAACTGTTCGAAGAAGGGCGTTCTGGCAGGCGCAGCCAGCAGTGATTTCAGTTCATCGTCAAGTTTGAAAACAGAGATGGAAAAACCGGCCATCTCCAGGGATGTGGCAAATTCACCAACGTACACCTTAAACACCGAAATGCCTTTCCTTCTCAGAATTTCTGCCACCTTGCGATAAGCCACATAAAGTTCTTCCTTCGGTGTCGCTCCAAGACCGTTCACTAAAACCGAAACTTCATCTCCCGATATATAGGGAAGATCTGGCAGGAGTTTGTCCAACATCTCTCGAACAACATCGTTGGCGGAAAGCAGCTTTCCACGTCGGATACCCGGCTCGCCATGAATACCCATTCCGATTTCCATTTCATCGTCACCGATAATGAACGACGGCTTACCCACTTCGGGAACAACGACTGGAGAAATAGCGACGCCCATGGTTCGAACTGCATCCCCCGCTTTTTCGGCGATTCTTCTCACCTCGTCGAGATTAGCTCCTTCTTCGGCTTTGGCACCGGCGCATTTATAGACGTAAAAAATACCCGCGACACCACGCCGTTTGGCTTCCTCACCTTTGGGAGCGCTGGCAACATCTTCTCCGGCTGCATAGGATACAACCTGGATGTTTTCCATGGCGGCCATCTCGCTGGCCATGTCGAAATTCATTACATCTCCGCCGTAGTTACCATAGATGTAGAGAACCCCCTTGCCTGTATCGATGGCCTTTGTAACTTCCAGCATCCGATCGGAACTGGGGCTTTGGAAAACTCCTCCTACGGAGCAACCATCAAGCATGCCCTTACCGACGTAACCAAGGAACAGTGGTAAGTGGCCGGAACCACCGCCGGTGGCTAGGCCAACCTTACCGTTTTTTGAGATGTCGGATCTGACGATACAACGCACATCATCGGCAACGGACTTCAACTGATCGGAATGAGCTTCCAGGATGCCTTCTAGCATCTCATCAACAAAGGCTTCAGGTTGATTCAGGAATTTTTTCATTGTTTTCTCCTCATAGCTATTCGACCGATTTCGCACCTGCGATATCGGCTTCAAGCCTGTTTTTACGTTCGTTCATAAGATGATTAAAAATCATAATTGAAATCAGAAATACGCCCCAAGTAAAATCCCGAGCAAAATTGTTAAATCGCAGCATATTGAAACCGCTAGACAGGAATTGCAGAGTCACAACGGCGATGGCAACTCCGATTACCCGTCCAAATCCTCCGTGCCAATTTACGCCCGCTAAGAGATTCACCAACACCGCTTGAAGAATATAGCTTCTACCGTAATCGGCCTTCGCCTGATTCGTGCGGGAAATCATCAAAAGACCGGCCGTGGAAGCCAGTAAAGCACTGCTTACATATGCACGCATGAGCATTTTTCGAACTCGAATCCCGGCAAATCGTGCAGCAGTAGCATTGGTGCCGATAAAGTAGATACTCCGGCCGAATTGAGTCTTCCTTAGCAACACTGCGACTACGATGGCGAGTGCTAAGAAAATATACAGCGGCATTGCTAAACCCAGAAATCGTCCATTTCCGACGAACAGAAAGGGTTTGGGAAGATTGGGAATCGCATAACCCCTGGTTATGATGATTGCGATACCAGAAAAAACCTGCCAAGTTCCGAGAGTAACCAGGACAGGATGAATATGAAATGTCGACACCAGGTACCCATTGATAAGACCGGCTATGATACCAAAGATGAAGGCGACACCCACCGCCAGAAAGATATAGAGAGCAATGATGGCTGAAGTGGGATTCTCCGGCATAGCTTCCACCATTAACTTGGCAGCTAGAATACTCGTCAGATTAGCCGTGCCCACAATGGACAGATCGATTCCTCCGGTAATCATACAAATGGTTAGTCCAAGAGAAAGCAATCCCAGTTCCGGGAAAGAATATGACATGGAACGGAAGTTCCTCATTGTGATGAACTTGCCGGGATTAAGGATGGCCATCAGTACGAATATCACAATAGAAATGATGATGAGGCGATTCAAATTATTGTCTTTGGTTTTCGGAAGTTTGATAGGCGAATTGGATAGGATTTTCAACTTCTCACTCTCCTTGGGGTTCTAATCGATTTCACACTTCCAATTTGAGGGATGGCAACGGCAATTAGCAAAACGAAACCCGTCGTAAAACGTTGCCAATAACTTGGGATGCCCATCAAAATCAGACTGTTGTTTATAACGGTTATCAGCATAACGCCCAGAAGAGTTCCGTGAACCGTTCCTCTACCGCCTCCAATAATTGCGCCACCTAAAACTGTAGCCGCGATAACATTCAGCTCGCCACCGACAAGATCGAAGGGATTTGCATTCCTTACATGAGCACTGTGTATAATTCCCGCCAAACCCGCGAGTAAACCAACATAGCAGTAAATGAAGTATTCAATCTTTTTGATGGAGAACCCCGCACGTTTTGTGGCCTGGCGGTCGCCCCCCAGGGCATACACTCCCCTGCCTATAATGGTGTATCGTAAGATAAGCGCCGTAAGAGCGGCCAATGCGAGGTAAACAAAGAAAGAGAAATGGAGTTCGGCGATTTGTCCCGATTCCATTGTTCTCCGGAAGAATGCCAACTTACTGTAAACTACCACCGGTTCAGAAAGCCGATTTATAATCCGCGTATCAATGAAGGTTAAAACAAATCCGCTGTAGGCGCTAAGAGTTCCGAGACTGACAATCAAAGTGGGTAGGCGGAATGTGGAGATAACTGCAGCATTTATAAGCCCCAGCAAAACTCCTATCCCGCCGGAAAACAGAAACGCCAGGATAGTTGGACCCGAGAAATCAATGGCTTCAAAGACCGTTCCCGTGATGTACATCGACACCACGCCGATAGCAGGAAAGGAAATATCTATTTCTCCGGATATCAGAACAAGGAGAACTCCCAAGGCAAAAATACCAGTAACGACCGTGCTTTTCAGTAGGCCGAACAGGTTTCCTATGGAGAAGAATTTCGGATTAATGATACCCACTATGAGTGAAAAGACAATAAGAATCACCGCAATGTAAGACTCGTGTGTTTTCAGCAGTTTTCTCATAGTCGGAACCTACCTATTTGAGGTTTTCTATTTCGGAGATCAATTGATCTTCAACAAAGTCATCCTTATATTCCCGGATGATTTGCCCCTTATGCATCACGAAGACCCGATTGCAGTTCTGGACTACTTCGGGCATATCATCGCTCATAATGATTATGCCTGCTCCATTCGAAGCGAGTTCGCGAAGTCTGGTGTGGATTTCCAGTTTTGAGCCAACATCGACTCCAACGGTTGGTCCATTGAGGATGAATATCCGGGATTCTGCGGCAAGCCACTTGGCAAGAACCACCCGCTGCTGATTTCCCCCCGAAAGGGATTGTGCAGGATTTTCAGAATTCGGAGTGGCAATTTTAAGGGTATCAATCCAAGTCTCAATGATGCTCGACGCTTTCTTGAAGTCGATGAATTTCATACGGTCTTTAATGCGATCGAGAATACTGACAATGATATTGTCTCCTATACTGCGTTCAAGGAATAAACCTTCGATTAGACGATCTTCCGGTACATATGCAATCCCAGCTTTCAGCGCCGCATCCACCGAGTCGATAAGCACCTCCCTACCATCAATTAGCATTCTCCCGGAATTTGCCGGGTGTATGCCGAAAAGAGTAAGCGCAACCTCAGTCCGACCGGAACCAAGTAAACCGGTAATCCCGATGATTTCTCCGGAGGAAAGGTTGAAAGAAACGTTTTCGAACGCTCCCTCTCGTCCGAGCTTATCGACGGAGAGAAGGGGGATTTCATCGTCCGTTGCATCGAAAGTGAACTGATTTCCAGAAATGTGGCGTCCAGTCATATGATAGGTGATACTCGCTTCATCGTATTCGTTTGTCTCACCCTCTGATACCTTGCGGCCATTGCGGAGTATGGTTAGTTTTTCACTGATATCCAGCACTTCCCTGAGTTTGTGACTAACGAACAACGTAGCAATGCCCTCGGATTTAAGCTCGGAAATAACTTCGAATAGACTATCGACTTCATTGTGAGTCAGCGCAGTTGTCGGCTCATCCATAATAACAAGTTTCGCATTATGAAGTAGAGCCCGGGCAATCGCCACCAGTTGTCTGTTGGCTACAGAAAGGGTTTCCACTCTTGAACGCAGTGGTATATCTACCTTGATATGCGCCAAAGCCGATTGGGCTGTTCGCTCCATATCTGCCCAGTTCACCAGTTTTCGGCCTTGCTCCAGTTGAGAATTAATGGCGAGATTTTCTGCTACTGTCAAGTTCGGGAACAAGGAGAAATCTTGATAAATAACCTGAATTCCTTCATGAATCGCATCAATGGGCCTGAGATTGTCGTACATCTGACCGTTTAGGATAATCTGGCCCTCATCAGGTTGATAAACGCCGGCGATGGTTTTAATCAGTGAGGACTTTCCACATCCGTTCTCTCCAGCGAGACAGCGGATTTCTCCGGGGGCAATACTCAAAGAAACATCGCTTAGTGCATAGACACCGGAGAAGCGTTTGTGGATATTTTTAACTTCAACCAATGGAGCAATCATTTTAACTCACGTCTTCGATATCTTCGGAGAAATGCCTCGTTAGATCAATGGGTCCGTTTAGGATCCATTGATCTACAGGACTAAAGCAGATTTAGAAATTGTATTGGTTCATGTTATCTTTGGTTACACCTACCCATGCCGAGCCATAGTACAAATTGGGTTTGGCCGCATCCTGAATGATGCTTTTGTATCCAGTGACACCGAGGTTCGCACCGTTATCGATGCTCTCGCCATTTAGGATACGGACGGCAATCTCGTTCATAGCTCGACCAGCCATCGCAGGGTCCCAAAAGGCGATCATATCTGTTGCGCCGCTCTCCAGATACTGTTCGGAAACAGAAACCAAACTAGTTCCAACAACGGATACTTTGTCTTGAAGTCCGCGTTCCTCAACGGCCAGACCGGCGCCGGGAGCAGTTGTCATAGCACTGCCCTGTATGCCGTCCAATTCCGGATAGGCGGTAAGGAGCTCAAGAGTTTTCTCGTAGGCGATTTGGAAATCATCGAATTCCTCAATCTTGTTTTGAACTAGTTCCATGTCAGGATAATTGGCCTCTTGATAGGCGACGGCGGCATCCACCCATTCATTGTGACTCTTGGACTGCAAACTGCCTACGAAAGTGGCATACGTTCCGGTTCCGCCCATGCGTTGAGCAAGGTTTTCCATTAGAAACTCGCCATAAGCCGCATTGTCAAAGGCTTCTATGATAGCATCCGCGTTTTCCTGTGTGGAGGCCTCGTGACTTACTACTACGATGCCTTCCTCCCTGGCTCTCGCGAGGACCGGTTCGACAGCTTCCACTGAAAAAGGAACAACACAAATGGCGTCAACGCCTTCGGCTATTAAATCCTCTATTATGCGGACCTGCTCGGCTGCATCAGCCTGTGAAGGACCGAGAAGAAAGGTGTCGTAGCCATTTTCTTCACCGTATTCTTCAACACCCACTCTCATTCGATCGAACCAGGCGATTCCATCAATTTTGACAACCGTTGCTATTGTATAGCTGTCGGTATGGCTGTCGTCAGTTCCCCCCGCATAAGCAAACGTGACAAGCAGCGATAGAATTATAGCCACAAACCCTAGCTTTTTCATTAAAACCTCCCTTTTGTTTTAACTAAAATGTAAAAGTCATTATAGCATGTCCAAAAAATCTGTCAAGAAGATCCGAAACTTTGAAATTCCAAATCACTCTAAGAGCCAATAAGGAGTGTAGTGTTGTCGAGATTTCAGTCATTTACACTAAAATATAGTCCCATATTAATGAGAAAACCCAATAGAAGATTACAGTTGGCTATCGATTATTAAAATTTTTAGTTGACAGTTTTGATCCAATGGGAATAGGATTCCCTCAAGAAGCATGACTGTAAAAATGAAAGATATCGCTCAGGAAGCAAATGTATCTCTCGCCACCGTATCCTTTGCGCTTAATAACAAACCAGGTATCAGTGAAGCGACTCGCAGTAAGATTCTCAAGATAGCTGAAAATCTCGGATATAAACCCCTTCAACGCAATTTTGCAATTCCGATTGATCGCGGCACCATCCAGTTTATCCAGATTGTCCGGCATGGGCATACATTGAATCAGGATCACAAAGTCTTTATTGCGGATTATATCGATGGTATCCTTCTCAGAACCAGAACCCTTCCTTACAAAGTTGAGATTAAGTCGTTCCATGCAACGCCCACCGCCGAAATCATCGCCAGGCTCAAAGATCAAACTTACTTGTCGGGAGCTATCATACTTGGAACCGAACTGGGCCGTGGCGATGTCCTCGCGTTCATGGATTGTCCGATTCCGGTCGTATTTCTTGATACCTTTCTCGAGTACGTTCCTCTCGATTTTGTCGACATGAATAACGCTGATTCTGTTTTTTTGGTTTTGGAGCATCTTATTGACAAGGGTCACGATGAAATCGGTATTGTCCGATCCAGCGTACAAACTCGGAATTTCTGGTTGAGAGATAAGGCCTTTCGAGAAGGTCTTGAGTTCTTTGGGAAAAGCTATGATGAGAAGCTCTCTTTTGATGTCGATTCAACAATGGATGGGGCTTATAAAGATATGAAGAAAATTCTTAACAAAGGCGTCCAACTCCCTTCAGCTCTCTTCTGCATCAATGATGCTATTGCGTTCGGAGTGCTCAAAGCACTCAAGGAAAATGGAAACCAGATTCCCGAGGATGTCTCCATAATCGGATTTGACGATCTTCCTGCCTCGGCGGTGCTGGAACCGCCGCTAACTAGTGTAATTGTATCTAAACAAGAAATCGGCAGTGTCGCCTTGAGCCGCCTGAATACTCGAATTGAAAACAAGAATTTACCGCCAGCCAAGATAGTCATTGGGGGGCGGCTGATTGAGAGAGAAAGCGTACTGAGAAAACTCTAGCTGTGGGAGACTATCTGTTTTATTAATCCAGTAGTGGTGATTTTGTTTCATTGCCCCCGGAGGCTTGAACCTTTACAAACTTGTGGACACACTGGAAGCAAAGTTTATTCCACTCCCAGGCATTCTATGGATTCTTCGGGCTGTTCGGAAGCTGAATTGAAAATATTGACACCCCGAGTTTCGAGGCTTCATTTTTTACGAGCTCCGGGGTTATCGCGCCAAGGGGCTCCTCGTGCCCTGGAGCATCACCCAATTGAATAAGCATTCTTTTCGGGGCAGACCAGTTGTATTCGGTTAACCCAGCATAAATACCTTCATCCACAGCCTCCGGCACATCTCTTCCACCTAATGCTGAAATCCGATTCAACTCTCTCTGGAACTCATTCAGACTTTGTACAAATGGCGATGTACGAGTCACAAACGCCTCCTTGTAGTCACGATATTGAACCAATCCGATACGAAAAGATTTGATATTTCCAATTTTGTCTCTAAGCAGAGGAACAAGATTGCCTTTGACATATTCAAGATCGTCCTCCATGCTATCAGTGGCATCTACAACAACTACAACGTCCACTTCTTCCCCACTCGAACTGATTAGTTCGGCAATTAGCTCCACCGCCTCTTGGATATCCCCGACTTCATTTTCACTTGCAGGTTCAGTTTCCACGGCAGTTGGCAATGGAATTTCCTTCATCGACAAAACAAAGGGATTGTCCATCCAGGGGCCTTCATAATCAGCAAAGGGTTTTTCAAAGGTTCGAATATTCAGCCAAGTGCCTCTGCCAACCTCTACCTTCCCCTGTCTGCTCCATGGATAACCATAGGCTAGCTGATACGGTACATGTATTTTGAACGCAAAGCCTAACAATTCATTGGATTCTGGAGTTGAATCAACTAAGAAGAAGAGTTTTTCTCCTGTGTCGAGAAATTCTCCGTTCAGTATCCTTCGCTCATTCCCATTGACGGGGTTGTAGCTTTGCGCTCTGAATGCAAAGGAATCTGACTTCTTTCCCGGATCGGCCGAAGATTCCGTTATCAGTACCGAACCCAGGTGTTCTTTGGCCTTGATATACAAGTCAAAACCCGCAGTATCTTCGGTTATTTCGATATATACATCCCCGGGCAGAATCACTAAATCATTGGCTGATGCTTGGGTAATCACAGAAAAGGTGGCAATCAACAGAATGATAAGGCGACATGGGATGCTAAGTGTGTGTGATTTGTGGCCCATCATTATAATACCATTATCGGGAGTGTATCTAACTGTGCCAAGGGGAACTGAATCGGCAATTAAGGTATCCGATTCTATTGTTGCTCCTGGAGTTCCTGTGAATCAGATGTGGAAATTGCTCTTTTAAGAAAGAAGTGAAACTGGCCTCAATCTCACTGTCGAATTTCCTGATGATTTTCAACTTCTTTCTCCAGAATCTCCTTATACACCTGTTTCATCATGTAATCAGAAACGAACTTCTTAAAAACTTTATCATTAAGGAACTTCTCAGTAAGAGCCTCATTCTGTTCCAGCCGGTCAGCGAACAGATTATCGATTATCTTATTGAACACATAACTGAATCCAACGAGTTTATTCGCCTTCGCGGCGGTCCTGATCTTCTCATCATTAACGGCATCCTCTTGAACAGAATTAATGAACAATTCGTCGGCCGGGGTGAAGTCGGTTTTGAATCGTTCATTCAAGATATCGATGATTTTCGACAATTTTTTTTCAACCGGTTCAGTCTGACCGGTACCGACGTTGGCCGCTCCGTAAACAGGAGTCTCTTCCTCGGCCATTAACTTGATGGAGCCTTCGGAAATTTTCTGTAATCGATAGTACTTGAGTTCCACATCCTCATCGAGATTGAGAACGGAGCTCTTATCTCTTCGGGGCAGCTTGTTACGGAGGAACCTCAGATATGTGTATAGTTTTTCCAAATCCGTATCTCGAGATAAGGAATAATCTGAGAAAGAAAGGAATACAGATTTCTGAATTTATCGAGGGTAAGTCTAAAATCCTCTTTCTCGAAATCTTTCAATCCCACAAATCGGGAAACGCTCTTATTAAGGATACTGTTCATACAGGAGTGATCTTTGGGATTCAATTTCTTTTTGGATGAAAAGAAGAATCTGCAGAATTCGTTTACTTCTTCTTCGAAGTAGACACTGAACCCTTTTAGTTTATTCTGAAATTCATAGAGTTGTCCGTATTCGGCACGTTCCCCGACAACCACTCATGGACAGTATCTCCACAACTTCCCAATCTTCCTACCTGGAATCCTCACTATACCAGCAGGTTGGACTCGGCAACCTCGAGGGAGGGTTCCTTAATCGTGAATACCTTATCGTCATCTCATATCCATGATGTGATGGAGGGGTGGGTGGAACTGTCAAATACCGCCAATAATTGATTTGAAAGGTGAACGTTCCTTTAGATATCATATTCAGAAAGCCGGATATATCAATTGAGTTCTCAATCGTGAAACTATCATCCCGTGACGGTGTTCCAGATTCCCCGGGATGAGATTTGGAGATAGGAATCCTGGTGCAGGGAGTTGAACTTCACTACGAGGTTCTTCCGAGAATCAATAAACCTATTCCACCGTAACACTTTTTGCGAGATTTCTAGGCCGATCGACGTCACATTTGAGTTCCAGTGCGCAGTAATAGGCAAATAGCTGAAGCGGAACAACTGTCAGGAACGGATAGAAATTCTGTTCCGTTTTCGGTATTTGGAAGATGTCGTCGGCGATATGAGAAATCTGCGTATCACCCTCTGTGCTTATGGCTATTATAGAGCCATTACGCGCTTTTACTTCTTTCATTGAGGAGAGAATCTTGTTATATAGGTAATCATCGGGCACTAGGAATATACTCGGAGTCTGGGGGTTGATTAGGGCTATGGGGCCGTGCTTAATCTCCGCAGAGCTATAACCTTCAGCATGGATGTATGCCACTTCTTTGAGCTTGAGAGCGCCTTCCAGGGCGACGGGGAAATTTATCCCTCGGCCCAGAAAAAGGAAGTTCTTTGCCTTACAGTATTTCCTGGCTAATTGTTCGATTTTGTCCGCGTTGTTAAGTATTTCTTCTATCTGATTCGAAATATTCAAAAGGTGCTTAAGAAATTTTTTGCCTTCGGGCCAGGTCATATGGCGCATCCGTGCCATCTTGAGCGTGAAAAGGTACATCGCCGCAAGCTGGTTTGCGAATGCCTTAGTGGAAGCTACAGCTATTTCCGGACCCGAGTGGATATATATCCCGCCATGAGCTTCACGAGCAATGCTGGCACCAACTACATTGGATATGGCAAGTACCGGAGCACCCTTCCGCTGGAGTTCTCGTACAGCCATAAGTGTATCAATGGTTTCACCGGATTGGCTCACCGCTATGTACAATGTGCCCTGTTCCACAACCGGATTACGATAGCGAAGCTCTGATGATAATTCCGTTGTAGTCGGGATTCGTGCAAGTGTTTCCAAAAGATATGCGATAACTCGTGCTGCGTAGAAACTGGTTCCGGCAGCCGTAATAGTTATGCGTTTAACCGAAAGCAATTCGGTATCGCTCATATTCAAGCCGCCCAATACCGCGGTTGCTTGTTGCTCATCAATTCGGCCGCTCAGCGCCCGGGGGATTGATTCGGTCTGTTCATGGATTTCCTTCAGCATATAATGAGGGTAGCTTCCCTTTTCCACTTCTTGAAGTTTCCAGGAAATAACTTCGATTTTTTTGTTAATCGGCTGATTTCGCATGTTGCTCACTTCATAAGCATTCGAATTCATACTTACAATCTCACTATCTTCCAAGTAGATAACCTGCTTCGTGTGAGCACGAACGGCGCTGACATCGCTAGCAATAAGCATTTCCTTGTCAGCAAGTCCGATAATCATTGGCGAGCCATTTCGAACACCTACAATTTGATTCGGGTGGTCAACATGAATAGCGAGAATTCCATACGTTCCTTCCAGCAGGCTGGCAGTTGATTTCACAGCAGTTACGAGATTTCCTTCATAAAAGGATTCAGTTAGATGGGCAATAACCTCGGAATCCGTTTGACTGATGAACCTGTGGTTTTCGCTGTCTAGTCGTTTTTTCAGACTTGTGTAGTTTTCAATAATTCCGTTATGACAGATGGCGATTTTTCCGGTGCAATCAGTATGAGGATGCGCATTTATATCGTTCACCTTGCCATGGCTGGCCCAGCGAGTGTGCCCAATCCCCCAATGTCCTTCAAGTATATCCGGAACGATTGCCCGCAGGATTTCAATTTTTCCCGCTTTTTTATACAGTTGAAGATTGCTCTTATGAACTACAGCTATTCCGGCGGAATCGTAACCGCGATATTCAAGCTGCTTCAAGCCGGATAGCAGGAGCTGGGCGGCGTTCCTGCTTCCACAATACCCAATTATCCCACACATTTTCACTCCCTGTTCAAGTGAGAACTAAATCTCGTTCGTTGTTATCCCATATGAATACACGATTATATGCAATAAAATCCATAATACTTGTCCGGCAAATTGGAGGCTTTTTCAAATTTTCCACCGCGATAATACTGTTCAGTGTTCTGATTATGCCAGGCTGTGCCCCCGATTCCAATTCCAGGAAATCACCTTTTTCCGTAGATCTCTTGCCGCCGGTATTACAGTCAGCCGAAATAGTAGACGAACGACATCTGCGATTCATATTCGACGAACCGCTTGCAGCGAACGAGATAAACCCGGTTGTCAATCCGCCTATGATTGTCAATACCTTTGATATCGAGGATGAACAGCTTACCATTGGTTTTGAAACGGATCAGGAAATCGGTCGTGAATACACGATCCGAATGAGTGTCACAGATGAATCGGGCAATTCCCTGTCTTTTCTGTATGGCTTTAGCGGATGGAATCCCAGGATACCTGGAATATTGATAAACGAAATAAATCCCCGCGGTTCGGGGAATACTCCCGATTGTATTGAATTATTCGTCACCAAAGCGGGAAATCTCGGCGGTCTAATCCTGCTTATTGGAACGAAAAACAAATACAAAGAGAGTTTTATCTTTCCGGCAGTTGAAGTTCCGGAAGGCGAATACATCCTTGTTCATACAAAGGCGGAAGGTATTCCTGAAGAAATAGATGAAATCTCAACGCTGAATTTGTCGGGAGGAAAGCTTGCATCAGAGACAGCAAGAGATTTTTGGATGAGAGGTGCCCCGGGACTTCCCGGAAACAACGGGGCGGTAACGCTATATGCGCGTAAGAATGGAACCATGCTTGATGCCATACTCTGGTCGGATCGAGAAGATGACAGAGAAGATGAAAGACTTGGATGGACTAAAGACGGTTTCATCTTCGCCAGCGATTTAGCTGAAGCCAAGGCATGGAATTCGGTATCTGGTGGGGTTCCCGCTCCCTCGGATGCAGCCGATGCAAACTTCTCAACTTCCACCCGGTCCATTTGCAGATCCTCAGTGCCAAATGATACAGACAGTGCGAGAGATTGGCACATTGTTCCAACAAGAGGCCAAACTTTTGGAGCTATCAATACAGACAGAGTGTATGAACCATAGACACATCCAGTCTTGAATCTGACAGACAACCGCGCAAATGATGAGAAGTTCTATTTTCGAAGTTCAGTCTATCAATTCCTCTTTAAGTCACTGATTCTGAAGTCGCTTATAACTTCATACACGAAGCCGATTGCTTCTCTAACTCCCTGATTTGGGGCGACGAGAGAAACCCCTCGTTCATAAATCTCCAGCAAGTCGTGCAAATAAAAGGCAACCGTCTTAATTGCTTCCCTGCCTTCCTTCATTCTGTTCTTCTGCGAAGTGGTGGGAGCGGTTAAGGCTCTTCTATATGGTTCGAGTTCTTCTGGGAGACGTCCTTCGCGGGTTGGAACCAGGCGCCAAAATCTCTGTTCAATACTGATTCTATCCATTTGCCCCGTACGCGGGTGAACTCGCTTAAGATATGATGCCAGAGAATCCCAGTGTTGCTTATCCAGCAGATGCATAGCACCATATAGCTTACAGACTTCCAGATCGGCATTTTGATGTATATTCACTGAGGGGTAATGTTCAATGCGTTTCTTGTACTCATTCAGAATTCTGTCTGCGAAGGTTTCGCCGGCCAATCTCCTGCGCCTAACTTCGTTCATCGTTGATTCAATGCACTGTTTCTCTACTGTTTTGTCCTTTAGTTTTTTGTAAGTCTTTATTTCCTCGCCGAGAAATTTCTCAGGATCGCGACCAGCGTTCTCGGCATGACGTACCCTGTCATTAAACGCTTTCAGTAATTCCGGACTTAGAGCATAATCAAATATCAAGTGCTCATAATCAGAGATTAATCGGTCGAGAACAGTCCTAATGCCCTTTTTGTTATACTTCCGCCCACTTCCCAACACTGTACTATTATGTACAAGTCCGGTCTCGATGACAAGAATGGAATTAGACCTTGATTATTTTGTTAACCTTCGGCGTGTTTCAATTACTTCGTTGTAAATAGTCTGCAGTCTTGGAATCACCACAGTCTCGGAATAAAGACTCACTGCCTGTTGGCGTATGGCATCCCTATCCCAATTATGCGCCAACGCCTCTTCCAGAGCGGCCGCGTAGGCCCGCATGTTCAATTGCGTAACTATTCCATTCAAACCGTTAACAACAATTTCCTCCGGCCCCCCACAGCGAGTCACTACTGCGGGTACCCCTACCGACATAGCTTCGACAACGGCAATCCCAAAGGTTTCGTAAGAGCTTGGCATGCAATAAATGCGGCTTTTCCGGAGCAGATTACGAACTCCTACCATATCCTTATATCCAAGAAAATCGACGTGACTCTCCAACCCCAGATATTTCGCCAAATTTGCCAATTTTCTCTTCATTGGCCCTTCGCCGACAATACCTAATTTGAGTCCCCGTTTTCCCGGTGAGAGTTTTGAAAAAGCCTCTATTAGCATTTTATGATTCTTTTTCGGCAGCAGGTGGCCAACCGACAAGAAATCATAACAAGCCCCCCCCATATTCCCCGGTGAAAAAAAAGAAGTGTCAATGAAGTTGGGTAGAACCCCGAATGTCAATCCAGTTCCAAGTTTTAGAAGTTTCGCAAACGCTTTGCTAACGGCCAACCTCAAATCGGCGGCTTCAAAACAACGTCTGGCCCAATTCAATTCCCATTTACTCAAGATATTTCTCGCAAAACCTGTATAATGCTCGGTGATAACTATCGGGACATTGATTCTGTCGCGGAGCCACAATGCCAATGAACCAGATTCATAAGTGTGGACATGGATGATATCAGGTCGATATCCCTTACTCTCCAATTGCCGAATTAGTCGACGTCCAATAATGCCTCGAACCGCTCTATCTATACGTTTGAAGTGAACCTTAGGGAGAAAAAACAAAATCTCCCTAAGGTTTCCCATATGGTTTTCACGATTCCCAAGCAACAATTTTCGTTGTTTGAAAATCCATTTACAGGAATAAGGAGCGGAATAAACAACTGTTACTTCCAAATCATACTTGGCTAGAGATAGTGCCTGAGTTCTAACATAGGGGGCAAAATCCGGTTTCATTTCATTGGGATACCAGGAAGGAAGGATAAGAACTCTTTTCAAAACTACCTACTCGGACTTCAATCGAGCCAACAACATCAAGCCAACTTTGGCAAATTCTCCGGCAATTTCATGCTAAGATACCATCGACATATTTTTGCAGCATGCTCCCGAAAAGCACATTATTGTCCTTGAAATATTCGCAGTCGATATCTTGAATACTCGACGTTCGGAATGTCGAAGAGGAAGAGTACCAGTGAATGGCATATGAGATGGATAAATCACAGAATTTATCAATATCGACTCGTTTATATCTTCGGAACAGGTGTTTTGTAAGCCCGGGTGCTGAGGGATAAAAATAATCGGGTTGAAGTATATCGACGCTGTCGGCCATATCTGGATTTGCCACTGCCTCTTGTAATGAAAAGGGCCCTGGTTTTAGAGGTATGTTCATTTCCATCGCCCCATAATGGTTGAGTTTTTCAATCACTCCTGTTACAAAACTCCCGGATTTCTCTGATCCGAATACAGCGCCATTTACTGTTGGTACATATGCTCCTAATCTGTTGTAGAGAGCATAGCCATGAGGAATTTTCTCACATATATTGCGCAATTTCACTAGCAAAAGACTCCTGACTTTTTTAAGCCTGTCGCGAATACTTGTTGGATGCAGGATATATTCTGGGAAGAGTATTTTTTCCCTGCCTAGAAATGCGGTTTTACTTGTTCGGAGCAATAATTCTTTTAATGATCGCAGAACCACAATGTCCAGATCCAAATACACCCCGCCATATAGATAGAGTACGGCATATCTCAATATATCAGATTGGATTAGAGGATTTCTTTCGATTAAGTCTCTTTGCTTTCCGAGGTGAAACAGAAGCCGGTTGTCACTTGAGAAAACCTTGTCAAAATCCAACTCCTGTAGAACTACCCCCGGTAATCTGCCGAGTTCATAAAACCATTTCTCGTCGGCTCCAAGGTATTTATGATGAACGAATATCTTATCAAAACCGCCGTTCTTAACCGCGCTATAGACTGACAAGTAATATAACCAGGGGAAATTAGACCCAATCCATATGAAATGTGCCTGATTAGGAATCATAGTATATACCTACCTCGTGAACCCACGTCAAAATTTAGACCAGTTATACAATAGATTTTCGAATAACATTCTTTGTCAGAATCAACAACCAGGAAAACATCTCTTTCATCAAATTCTTTACAAATGGTGTATTGTTCAGATATTTCTTTCGAAGGAAACGTTCCTGTTCTTTGCTTATTTTCTTTCTTGTCCCTTTATGATTGCTGACTGTCTTCTCAATGAGTTCTATCCACTGATAGCCAATCTTAGAAATCCTATACTTCTGAGCTTCCTTCTTCGCATTCCTACTCATTTTTTCAACCATAGCTTCATTGTCCATGAGTACGCTCATACACCGGGCAAAATTGACCTCCGTCATATCATCGGCAAGTAGACCTGTAAACCCGTTTTTAATCAGTTCATTAACTCCAGAGCAGGCACGGAACCCAATTGCAGGTAAACCATAGTGATAGCCCTCTATAATTACCATTCCGAAGCCCTCATACCTCGATGGAAGGCATAGAAATGCGGCATTACTATACTCGCTGTGAAGATTATCAAGTTCTCCTATCAATTCAACTTGCTTTGTTAAATCAAGTTGATGTATTAATTTATGGTATTTCTTCTTGCTGCCATCTACATCTCCACCGATGATTCTTATTTTCCAATCTGGATACTTATGTCTAATCGTGGCAAATGCCTTGATTAGAATCGAGAACTGCTTAACTCTATCCTCCAGTCTTCCAACAGCAATAATGGTTTTGTTAGCTTGTCTCTTATTGCCAAGAATTGGTTTCTCAATGGCGTTCGGGATTATAGTTACCTTATCCCTAAGATGCACTCCAAGCGACTCACGGTAGGAAGGAAGTAACAGGTGTATTGAATCGGCGAAAGTCATAACCAACTGTCTTTCGCTGCGTTCCCACATTTCCTGCTCAATTTTCCAGGGATTTGAATGCTCGGAGAGTATCAATGGGATATTTGAGTGTTTCATGATGTGTGGCCACCATCTCATTGCGGCCCCAACCGTCATCGCGATTACAATATCGGGTTTTGTTCCCAGTATTGCTTCGCGAATTTTCTTCCTGCAAATCTGCGTGTCAACCCATTTGCTGTTGATAAGTATTGCGCCCCTGGGTAGCTGATGGAAGGGCTTTGCTTTCACACTCGACGAATTGACTACCACTGTCAGAGAATGGCCTCTCTGCACAAGAGCCTTGCAGATAATTGAAGCGGCTTTCCCCAAACCACCGGCAGACTTGGTTAGGTTCCAAATTGCAATGCAAATATTCATGTCATTTCGGATTGAAAACTAGTCATCTCTAAAATCATCTTCGGAAAATTTGAGAGGCAGCTTATCTTTCTCAAAGTCATTCATCTTCCGAATACCACCTCCTGGCGCCAATATCCGACGCGTCCAGTCCATCGAAGAGATTATTATATTCGGAAACCGAACGCCACAGGTTTTCATCTCATAAATCAAATAGCAGGCATGCCATCGCCGGCAATGCACCCTGTGTTTATCAGAATCGAGGAAAGCTCCTCATGGTTTGTTTCAAACCAAGTCTCATCTCCGTAAGATTTTGGATGTCTTTTGCTACTCTACTTGAGATTCATGATATACGAGGTTTAGCTGTTGCGAGTATCATGCCTGTCAACAAACTCGATTATTTACGAGAATACCAACGCTGCAAATCCAAACATTCCAGAGTAGATTCGTTTCAGGAAGGAAATCGTGCTTGGGATGGTATTCAGAAATATTCCCGATGTGGATTTCGAGAAATACCTCGCCAGATTCGCCCCTGCCTCCGCAAGCTCCCTGGCTGCAAGCCGGGGGTGGGAATAACTCCCAGGCGAGATGGGCAGTCTAACCGCAGGGCCCCAGGGGCTTAAGACGCAGTCAGTTCTGCGGCCCTTCCTGATTTCGCGCTAAGAAATCTCATGATTTCCTCATTCCCCCCGCTCAAGCACCGTATCCCTTATCAGCATCCATGCCTTAAATAGTTGGTGAGTCAAAACTCCAAGGCAGAGTCTCATGATGTGGAATACTTGCCCTCCGGAAGATATGGATAGACCGATT
>UWYT01000165.1 GCA_900608495.1 Olavius algarvensis spirochete endosymbiont
AGATTGCCCTGATGAGTTTCAAGAGCGACTATCTTGGGCGTATGAACAGGATAGAGTACCCCGATGGCGAGGTGATAGAGTACTTCTACGATCAGGGAGGCCAGCTTGATAAGGTGCTTAGCACTCGGAAAGATGGGAATCAGTCCAGGGAGAAATACCTGATTGAGCGGATTGGCTATGATGAGTATGGCATGAGAACCTTCATTGTATTCGGCAATGGCGTCAGGACTGATTACAGCTACGATCCCTACCGACGCTGGCTGGAAGAGCTGGAGAGCGAGAACAGCTATGGACGGAACCTTCAGGATTTGAGCTATACCTTTGATGAAGTCGGGAATGTGCTTAGCAGGAGCAGCACCAGCCATCGTTCGAGCAGTACTCACAGCTATGAGTATGACGGTCTCTATCAGCTGATTTCCGCC
>UWYT01000189.1 GCA_900608495.1 Olavius algarvensis spirochete endosymbiont
AAATATGAATAAAATATCCAGTATCTCGGTTTTGGCTCTTATGAGCCTTTTGGTATCCTGCAAGGTTCCCGAGAGCAAGGCCTGGGTGGTAATAAGCACCTTGGCCGGCAGCACGTTAGGTCATGTGGATGCCACCGGCACAGCGGCAAAGTTTAACCAACCCACCGGCGTGGCTGTGGACTCATCTGGCAATGTCTATGTGGCAGATCGAAGGAACCACCGCATCCGGAAAATCACTCCGGCGGGGGTGGTAAGCACCTTGGCCGGC
>UWYT01000234.1 GCA_900608495.1 Olavius algarvensis spirochete endosymbiont
GCAGATAGAATAGAAGATAGAGTGGTAAGCACCTTTGCCGGCAGTGGCACAGCGAATTCTGGGAATGGCACCGGCACAGCGGCACAGTTTTACTTCCCCGGCGGAGTGGCTGTGGACTCATCCGACAATGTCTTTGTGGCAGATAGTGGCAACAACCGCATCCGGAAAATCACGCCTGCGGGGGTGGTAAGCACCTTGGCCGGCAGCACAGAGGGTTTTGCG
>UWYT01000021.1 GCA_900608495.1 Olavius algarvensis spirochete endosymbiont
GCTATGATGCTTATGGGAGTCTTCGGGCTCCTTTTGTTTTCCGGCCTGCCCTTTTTAGTTTGTCAGTCTTCAGGGGCGGGCCTCCTCACCGCTCCAACAGAGCGGTTTCAATTTAGTCTTTGATACACGGTTTTCAGTCTCCTGGCCGCCTGAATGCGGGACTTCGAAAAACTGTGTCAAGCAGGTTTGTTAGAAAATATTATGCGTTATGATGAGGTATCTGTCAAATACTGATGTCATACTTTTTTTATGCCGCAGAAATTTAAGAAACCATTTAAACCTCTACCTTCTGTAACGCCAAAAATTCTTGGCTTCAGAATCGCTAAAATCAGAAAAAACCGGGGACTTACCCAACTGGAACTAGCAAATAAGATTGGTATTAGGAGGGGGCTAATCTCCGACTATGAAACGGGAAGATTGAAACTATCAGGAGAATTGATAGCCCACTGTGCTATGGCTTTGAACGTAACAACAGATGAACTATTGGGCTTGAATAGCTCAAAGTTTCATTCAAGGGACTTCTCGCTCAAGTTTTCCCGCAGGATAAAGCAAATAGAATCCCTTCCAGAATTCGAACAGAAGCACATCTTAAAAACTATAGATTCCCTCGTTAAGGCTGCTGAAGTCAAAACTAAGGTCTGAAGCCCTAATTTTGGCTTTTATTAGCAACTGCCTTGT
>UWYT01000080.1 GCA_900608495.1 Olavius algarvensis spirochete endosymbiont
CCGATTCGCCAGAGGATTTAGAGGTTTTCTCAAATCCAGCGTCTACTTTCAAAGCGATACCCCCCGCCTTCGCATCAAGGAGCAGTTCTAAAAGATACCACATTGACAGACAGTTTAATTGAATTTTCCAACTATCTAATGAGAAAATTTGAGAAATCAAAAAATGGTAAAAACTAGATGTTTTCAGAAAGAACTAACCTCCTAATCAGTGCTTCTGGCGTGAATCAATTTGAATTTTCCAAATTAATAGGCTTATCAAGCGGTGTTATCTCATGAGTTTGCAAGTGGTGTTAAGGAAGCCATCAAAAGGGTTTTTGTTTGGTCTATCTAAACTCTAGGGTAAGCCTTGATTGGTTTTTAACTGGTGGGGGTGAGATGTTTCGGAGTGATGCTCAGCAGAGTGAAGAGCATCAGGCGGATGATAATGCCCGCGAGACGCTTCCGGACGTGTACAATTTGTATAAGAATTACCACGCATCAGAAAAGATGAGAAAAGACAATCGAGGCTCCTCCTTGTGCGATACAATTAACCGATTGGAACCCGGCGCAGGACTAAGGTAGAAGGCTTTGCCTTGTCCCAGCTGGAGGAGCAAAGGGAGAAGGATCGAAGCTCCCATCCGGATGAGGTATCGGAACCCGAATAGGAGTATGGACCTCGCATTGCCTACCGCTGTATGAGAGTGTGGCTGTGGAAAAGCCTTTGGAAAGTTCCGATACAGGTGAGAGTCTTTCTGTTTCCCTATCCCGCCTGCAAGGGCATCCGGACGAGTATTTCGCAGTACGTGTGAGAGGCACCAGTATGACGGAGGCTGACATACCGGATGATGCGATTGTGGTGATGCGAAAGGAACAAAACTTGATAGACGGGAAGACTTATTTGTTTCGGCATGAGGGGGGGTGAAACCGAATATACACTGAAGCGTTATCGCATCTTAAGGATGATGGGCGGGTGAAGCTTGCCTATGGGTGGTTAAACTGTGCCGTGTTGGCGGCGCCATCCATCTGAGGGCAGGTATAAAAGTGCAACCTCTTTTCTGCCTCAAATTCTCTGTCTAATCAACTTGGAAACAAAGGGCTAGGGTGGATTCCGCCTTGCCCTAATTGCTCTTTTCCACCATGTATTCCAAGAACCAACTGTGAAGACGAACATCGCCACTTAATTCCGGATGAAATGATGCTGCTAAAATGGTTTTTTGTCTGACTAAAACCGGAAATCCCTCGAAGGAACTTAAAACCTCAACTTCTGCACCAAGCCCATTAGACTCAATCCTCGGCGCCCTGATGAAAACGCCTGTAAAAGAAGAAAGTGTAGGACCACCCGAGATGTCTATTTCAAGTTGGGCTTCGAAGCTATCAATCTGCCTGCCGTAAGCATTCCTGGTCACTATCAAATTTAAACCGCCAATTCTGGGCAAGTGGTTCCAGTTGACTAACTCATCAGCCAGAAGTATGAGCCCAGCGCAGGTACCAAATACAGGTAGTCCACTTCTGACAAGCTTAATGATGGGTTCCATGAGG
Organism: Olavius algarvensis spirochete endosymbiont; assembly: GCA_900608495.1. Classification (GTDB taxonomy): domain Bacteria; phylum Spirochaetota; class Spirochaetia; order DSM-2461; family DSM-2461; genus UBA2779. The sequence goes on from UWYT01000080.1 coordinate 1,519, forward strand.
TTCCAGCGCCTCAGCATCTTGCTAATAGTCGTGCTCTCTCCACCTGGAATAATCAAACCACCAATGCTCCTTAGGTTTTCCACATCTCTTACCTGGACGGTTTCCGCGCCCACTTCTTCGAGAACCTGAATATGCTTAAGGAAATCGCCTTGGAGAGCAAGCACACCAATGGGTTTCATTAACTACCAGCCTCTGCTCGCTAATTTCTCCTTATCTCCAAGTTCCCCACAATTGATCCCCACCATTGCCTCTCCAAGATTTTCAGAAATGTCGGCCAGTTTATTCGCATCGTCGTAGTGGCTTACTGCCTCAACAATGGCCTTGGCGCGGCGTGCCGGATTGCCAGATTTGAAAATCCCAGAGCCGACAAAAACCGATTCGGCACCAAGATGCATCATCAACGCCGCATCGGCCGGGGTTGCAATGCCGCCGGCGGAAAAATTCGGAACCGGCAGATGGCCCAAAATGGATACTTCCTCCACCAGGTCGAAAGGCGCGCCCATATCCCTGGCTGCGCTCATCAATTGATCCTTAGGCATTTTAGTCAGCATACGAATACCATCCATCAGAGTTCGCATGTGTCGCACTGCCTCTACCACATCCCCAGTTCCAGCCTCACCCTTTGTGCGAATCATTGCCGCGCCCTCTCCAATACGACGCAAAGCCTCACCAAGGTTGCGGCAGCCACAGACAAATGGTACCTTGAAAAGGTACTTGTTCACATGGTACTGGTCATCAGCTGGGCTGAGCACTTCGCTTTCGTCGATAAAATCCACACCCAGTGATTCCAGAATTCGGGCTTCCATAAAATGACCTATTCGACACTTCGCCATCACGGGAATACTTACTGCTTCTTGAATTCCTTTTATCATTCGAGGGTCTGACATTCGAGATACGCCCCCAGCAACGCGAATATCGGCTGGCACTCTTTCGAGGGCCATCACCGCAGCCGCTCCGGCTTCCTCCGCAATTTTCGCCTGTGCCGAAGTAACTACATCCATAATTACCCCGCCCTTGAGCATCTCGGCCAAACCAACCCTGGTTTTCCAAGTAGAACTCTGCCGCTCCGCCCAGGTTTTACGTTCGCTCATTTTATCCTCCCCATTCTGATTTAGCTAAACATCATCAAGTTATCATGTCAATAAACCAGTGAAACGGACAAGTAAAGGCATCGGCAGACATCAGATTGAGGGTATAAGGTCAAAATCGTGAAAATCCCATGCGGTTCCACCTTTTACCGTATACCTGTGTTGGGTTATAGTAAGATGCTATGAATATCCCTGAAGACCTCTTATACACTGAAAATCATGAATGGGTCCAAGTGATAGACAGAGTGGCATACATTGGACTAAGTGAGTATGTCCAGGCTGCCTTGGGTGAAATCGTATTTGTAGAAATGCCGGAACTGGGTGAAAAGGTGTCAAAAGGCAACGAAATCCTGAGTATCGAATCAGTAAAGGTGGCACAGGGATTGATTTCTCCACTTTCGGGAATTATCACGAATGTGAATGAAGTACTGGAAGAGGAGCCGGAACGTATCAACAGTGACGCACTTGGTACCTTTATATACAGCGTTCAGATATCCGATATGAAGGAACTGGATTCACTTATGAGCGCTGAGCAGTATCAAAAATTTATCGATAAACTAGATTAATCCTAGGCAGACGAAATCAGGCGCGAGGGACGGTGTTAGTGGGTGATTATAATGAGATTGATTTCTTCTTTGTAGGTTTACATAACTGCCCACTAGGTTTAATATCGAGCTATACAGTTAAAAGGAGGATGAGATGAAAAAAGTATTCCTGTTTGCATTGTTGCTAAGCCTGCCCTTTTCAGTGTTCGCCAATGGCGAAAAAGCCGAGATAGATGCAGATTCGGTTACGACAGCATCAATAGTTAAAGATGGCGATGCACTAATCAAGGCTCTAAAAAGCGACGGAACATGGATGGTTGCGCTGCTGGATGATGTTTCTGTGAAGGATGATATCGTTGTTGAAGGAGAGTTTCAAGGAAAACCATATCGCAAAATAGCCCTTTACACCCAGGATGAGAACCGCAATGTTACCAACAGATTCAAACTCACAGCCAGCAAACTGATTGTACGGAGTAAGCATACTCGCATTCAAAGCGGTACTTTCATTGGCGATGTAGTGGTTGAAGCGATGGACTTCGAGCTAGTCGACGCCAAGGTGATAGGCAATGTATATTTCAAAACCGACGCACAGATGAAGTCATTTAAGAAAGACGAATCGAGCGAGGTTACAGGTAAAGTAGAGATTATGATGTGATTGAGCCTGTGGCTCTCTGTTTGCGCGTATCAATAACAGGTGGTTTTTTGTGTGTCTTAATCCTTGGCGGTTGCAGTCGAGAAAGACAGCAAACAGGCTTTCGGACATCAGAGGGACTGGAACAAGCATCAGAGGAACTGGAACAGGCGTCAGAGGAACTGGAAGTTGCTGAAAGCGAGGCAGAACTCAATCCCCTAAGCATCGAGGGGCTTAGAAAACGCGTTTACCCCGAGCGGGAAATTGAATTGCAAAACGCAATCACAACGGATGAAGGGCTTGAGACTTGGAAATTCAGCTACGATTCCGATGGATACACTATCTATGGCTTGTTAGAGAAGCCAGCCAGTGAAGCCCCTCTGAAAGGATGGCCCGTAATTATTGTTGCACATGGTTATATCCCTCCTGGTGTCTATTCGACTGTGCATAACTACCGCGCCGTAACCCGATACTATGCCAGTAATGGTTTCTTGGTACTTAAACCAGACTATCGAGGACATGACCGCTCGGAGGGTAACAGTGGTGGACCTACCGCTACGATAAATTATTCAATTGATGTCCTAAATCTGATAAACCAAATTGATAGCATACCGGATGCGGATACGGACAATATTTTTCTCTATGGCCATTCAATGGGAGGGGAAATTGGACTACGTGTTCTCACCGTCAGCAAGGCATTGAGAGGTGCAACTCTGTGGGCCGCAGTAACCAAACCATTTCCTAACCTGTACTTCCTTCGAAAGAGGGATCCGCAAGAAGCTGAAAGGCATCTGAAATCAATCGAAGCCCTGTTTGCACCGGAAGAGTATAGTTTATTGAGCCCCAATAATTATTTCGATTCAATCGATATTCCGATTCTAATCCATCATGGAACTCAAGATGAATCTGTTCCTTTTGAGTGGAGTATCAGCTTCCGGGAAGAGCTTGATGAGGCTCAGGTTGATTACACCTTTTATCAATATCCTGGAGAAAACCACAATATTTCCAAGAGCTTCTTCAAAGTGATGGACAGGGATATGGCATTCTTCAGAGATTTGATTGAATGACTCAGCATCCATTGCCCGGTTACGCAGAAACGGCATGAGCTAGCTCACCCTGGCGAATGCGAACTCGCAGACTATTCGTGCAAACGCAGAGTATCGCAAGTTCCAGTGCGAGCAGATGAATCGAGATAATTAAGGAGAATTCCAAATGGAAGCACGCAAAGAGAATTGGAAGTACTTCAGGGAAAAGTATCCGGAAGCATGGAAGGCCTATGAGGCGTTTGGCAAGCATCTTGGGAGCGACGTGGGACCCCTGAACTCGAAAACCTGCGCACTTATCAAACTGGGAATCGCAGCTGCAAGTCAGTACGATTATGCACTTCGCACTCAAATCGAAAAAGCCGTGACCGCTTCCTGCACGCTCGATGAGATTGAACACGCAATTCTACAGGCCGCAACTACTGCGGGTTATGCACGAATGATGGCGGCATTGATGATTTTTCGCGAGGAAAGAGTTAAGTATCAAGGCTGATTCGCTTTCGTCAAAAGAGAATATTCTGCTCAACATAGCATATTTTGACTTGTTATTTTGTTTACAAAACGAGATATCAAATCCCGAGTGCCCTGTTCGAACTCTTTGAGCGTGCCAGCCGTGGTTGCAATGTCGATGTTCTCACCTTGTGCATGAAGTGGAGTCCTCATAATTGCTAATGCCAAGCCCAGCCTTATCCAACGGTGCCTCAAAGCAAAATCGCCGGAAATCCAGCTTCTCTTCAGCCCGACGATTCAACAAAAAATATGAGAGCAGAATCCAGTCATTCTTTGAACTACCGATTGACCTCGGCCCGGAATCGGCGCTAACATCACCTGGCTACTGTATGAACTGATTCGGCTACCTGGCCAACAGGCGATATTGTGAAGTGGCTAAAACTAAATGCGGACCAGATCCGAAAAGGACAGGTACCCAGGATGACTATCATCGATTTCCAGAAGAGGAAAGCAAGCGGTCTTCCCATATCAATAGTAACATCCTATGATGCATGGAGCGCGAGGATAATCGCCGACAGCGATGTGGACTGCATCTTGGTAGGTGACTCGGCAGCCATGATTACACACGGCTACAGCAGTACAATTCCAGCCGATATTTCGATGATGGTTACACATATTGCAGCAGTGCGACGCGGTGCACCTGATTCCCTTATAATTGGCGATTTGCCATTTCTTTCAGTTCGAATGGGACTGACTGAAGCCGTAAAAAACATTGGCACCCTTATACGTGCTGGCGCCAATGCGGTGAAGCTTGAAGGCGCGGATGGCAACTTCGAACTAATCACCCATATCACCCAATCGGGTGTGCCAGTTATGGGACATATTGGACTCACTCCACAGTCTATCAATGTCTTAGGCGGGTACAAGGTTCAGGGTAGAGGAGAAGCAGCCGCCGCAAAGCTCAATGAAGACGCCCGTGCACTCGAAGAATCGGGCTGCTTTGCAATAGTTCTCGAGGCAGTTCCCAGTGAACTCGCAAAGCGCATTAGCGATGCATTGATAATTCCCGTAATTGGTATCGGCGCCGGTGCCGGTGCCGATGGTCAGGTTTTGGTTTTACAGGATTTGCTTGGCTTGAACACCCAATTCACCCCCAAATTCGTCCGAAAATTTCTCGACGGCGCCAGGCTGATTAGGAAAGCCCTTAACAGATACCATGAAGAAGTGATAAAAAAGGCTTTCCCCCTCGAAGAAGAAAGCTACGAATAATGGAAATATTCAATAACATCCAAAGCGCCCGCAAACATTTCAGAACGCTCGATGGCGTCTCTGTCGGCTTCATACCAACCATGGGAGCTTTGCACGCCGGACATCTAAGCCTGGTAAGACGGGCAGCAGCTGAAAACGATATAGTCGCCGCAAGTATTTTCATCAACCCAGCGCAATTCAACGACGCGAACGACTTTGAAAACTATCCACGAAAATTCGATACCGACATATCACTGTTAGAAGCATTCGAGGTTGATGTGCTACTAACTCCCGAAGTCGAAGATATGTTCCCCGATAAATACAACTATCAAGTCAGCGAAAACAAAGAAAGCAAGATTTTAGAAGGCTTATACCGGCCCAGGCACTTCGATGGTGTATTGACAGTGGTTCTCAAATTATTGAACATAGTTCATCCTGGAAAGGCCTATTTCGGCGAGAAGGACTGGCAGCAGTTAAAGCTAATCCAGGGAATGGCCAAGGCCCTCTTCCTCGACACTGAAATAATCGCCTGCCCTACAATCCGCGAGAAGGATGGCTTGGCCATGAGTTCCAGAAACATCCTTTTAGACAAAGATGAGCTTAAGCGTGCAGCCAAATTCCATCAGATTCTGAGCGAGAAAACCACGCCCGAGGCAAAAACCACCACCCTGGAAAAGGCCGGTTTCAAGGTAGACTACATTGAAGAGCGAGAAGGGAGGATACTTGGTGCCGTTCGGCTTGGCAAAGTGAGATTAATCGACAATGAACAAATCTGGGAAAACCAAAAATCTAATACTAATCTGTAGCGGATCCATCTCCGCCTTCAAAGCCGCCACACTGACATCTCTTGCCACAAAGAACAACTGGAATGTTCAGTGTATCAGCAGCGAGGGAAGCCGGCATTTCATTGGCGATGCCACACTGGAGGGTTTGAGCGGCAATAGCGTGCTGAGTGACATGTTCGAACCCGGTCGCGCGCTGCATCACATAAGCCTAATCGACTGGGCTCATCTAATACTTATCTACCCTGCCTCGGCTAATTGCATAGCACGCCTTCGTGCAGGTCTCGCAGATAACCTCACAGGCGCTCTTTTTCTAGCCAACAATTTCCGCAAACCCTGGTGGATATCGCCCGCAATGAACAGCAACATGCTCGAACATCCCGCCATTATCAAAGCCTTAAAAGAACTTGAAAAATGGGGCTGCAGGATACTACCGAGCGGCAAGGGACATCTTGCCTGTGGAACTATCGGCTACGGGCGATTGCTTGAACCCGAAGAAGTCTTTGTCCTGATGGGAAGTGAAGAATTTTGAAAATAATCATCAGTTCCGGCGGTACCGAGGAATCCATCGACTCGGTTCGCAAGATATCAAACTTCTCAACCGGTAAAACCGGTGCCCATCTGGCAAGTTATTTTGCCTCCCGCGATGCCAGTGTAACCCTGATTCGCAGCCAAAACGCCACTTCGCCTATGATGCCCGAAATAACGGAACACAGCTATCAAAGCTATTACAACCTGCGCAATATCCTTCACTCACAGCTTAGCGGCAAACACTGGGACGCCATAATTCACCTTGCCGCCGTTAGCGATTACATCGTCGAGCGCATCCAAGTCGATGAACATGATTTCCCCATAGGCGGACATGGCAAAATCCCGAGCGGCCACAAAATCCTGCTCCATCTCCGGCCCACCGAAAAAATCCTGGACTCGCTTAGAGCATGGAGTCTTAACAAGTCAATTTGCATCGTTGCCTTTAAGCTAACCCCCGCCGCCACTAGCAGCCATACAGCTCCCGAAGCAAAGACTCTCTCCGAACAAAAAACCGCCGACTATATAGTGCATAACAACCTGCCAGACATCAAACCTCAAAGTCATCCGGTTGGCATATGGAAGGCAGGTAAATTGATACAAAGAACAAAAACCAAAGATGAATTGGCCCAGGTTTTGTACGAACTCCTGGTCCGGGAGAAAAAATGACCCTTTGCCTTGATGTGGGAAATTCGCAGATATTCGGCGGCCTCTTCAACGGCGACAAACTCCTGTTTCGCTTCCGCCGAATAACCGAACGTATCATATCCAGCGACGAGCTTGGTTTGTTCTTCAGAAACGTGATAAGGGAAAATGGACACAATCCGAAGGATGTGGAATCTGCCGCCTACTGTTCAGTAGTACCCGATATAAACCACTCGCTGCGAAACTCCTGCATCCATTACTTCGATGCCGAGCCCTTCGAGCTCAAAGCCGGAGTAAAAACAGGCCTCAAAATCCGATACAAGAATCCCACCGAAGTTGGTGCGGATAGAATCGCGGATGCCATCAGCGCGGTAAATCGCTACCCCGATACCAACCTCATCATAGTTGACTTCGGCACGGCGAGCACCGTGGAAGCAATAACGGCAAAGAAAGAGTATCTTGGCGGAGCAATTGCCCCGGGCCTGAGAATTTCGATGAGGGCGCTCGAAGAAGCCACTGCTAGCCTGCCAAAAGTTGAAATCCTGCGTCCAGATAAAACCTGTGGGCGCTCCACCGTCGAAAGCATACAATCGGGTCTTTACTGGGGACATCTTGGCATGTTGCGTGAAATAATAAAACGATACCGCAGCGAGTGTTTTCCTAAGGGACAAAATTCGATTGTAATCGCAACCGGTGGTTTCGCCGGGCTATTTGCAGACTCAGGCCTCTTTGATGTAATTCATCCCGACTTAGTACTCGAGGGAATCCGCCTGGCTCAAATTTTGAATCACACTACAACTAAACATTATGTATCCCTAATGAGTATGAGGAAGTGATGTCCAGATTAACCGCAAAATTCCCAAGGTTATTCAACTTCTGCGGAAAACTGTCAATCCCTACCGCAATGCACCTCAAATCTAAAAAAATTACACAAATAAAAAAAAAGGTTTTGTTGTTTTTTGGCTGGAAGCGATAATTCATACATGTCATTCATTTTTGGAGGTTAATTGTGAAGAGACTACTATGGATTATAGCTGTGCCGGTGATAGCGTTCATCATCGGTGCCTGCTCAAATGCGACGGATTCAGTCAGGGCAGTGGAGGAAGTGGAAGAGACTTTAGATGGATTGAACTTAGCCACCTTAAGCTCGCTGGAAGATATCCTCTCCTCCCGGAGAGAGAATATTAGCGTTAAGCTTGGATTGGCTGGAGCTAGTAGTTATTCGATAAAGTCAGGCGGGAACCTGCCGAATGGACTCTCAATGGATTCTGATGGCTTAATCACTGGAACTGCAAGCGAAGTAGCATCCGATACTACCGCCAGCTTCACGGTTGTGGCTGATACTGGCGTCGAAACACCACTCACCTGGACGGTCAAAGCACTACAAACCAAGGTATTTACCGGGGGCACAAACTGGACGGCGCCCGAAGCCGGCTACTCCACCAACAACCAAATCACCCTGCAGGTGCTTATGGTCGGAGGCGGAGGGGGTGGCGGTGCCTCAATGAGCGACGTACGGGGAGGCGGAGGTGGCGGTGGCCAGGTTAAGGAACAGGCCGTCCAGGTTACGCCTGGCGAAACCATTCCAATCACTGTTGGCGGTAAAGGCAGTGCCGGCTCCGGCGGTGGTAATCCTGGTGGTTTGGGCGGTACAACTAGTTTTGGTTCGTATCTTAGCGCCCTGGGCG
>UWYT01000329.1 GCA_900608495.1 Olavius algarvensis spirochete endosymbiont
TGTTCTGTTTAGACCGTGGCCATGGATGGCCTAAGGGCGGGCCTGCCTGAGGGGGAAATTTCTTGAAAAAAAACAAGTAAGAGAGGGAAAATCATTTGATGATTCCTGAATCGATTATTTCAAAGTTTTCCCCTGATGATGTCCACTCAATATACACCCTCTGGAGCCGTTGAGAACCCATAACAATATACTCTGTCAGCCATAAATATTCATCCTCCGATATAGTGCGTAAATACGTGTGCTCTGTGAATTGCGGAAAAACGGAACTAGCAAGAGCCTTTAACTCCTTTATGTCAATTGAATCTGAATAGACAGGTTTTTCTACTGACATAATTGATACCAGCAGTGTAATAGATATCATCAGCATGATCACTGCCATTTTGTTAGGACTTTCCTTCTTAGCATCCAACAATTTCTTATTCAAAATTGTCCACCCTGAAAAAGGTATCGCGCGGATTTAACTGTGCTGAATAGCGAGTGTTACTTGAAGAATCAAAAAAATCTACTCTAATTTCTTCATCAAACCCAGTTCTCATCAATGATAAACTCACGCTTCTGATAACAAAATGATTTGGATCAATACTGATGAAATCATCTTCTGTCACCATTTCCTGAAGTTCCTGTGCTACCCAACTATTAATAACAGTCATACTACCAGGATTGTACTTAGTCCACATAGGAACAAAGATGGTTATAATCAAATAAGCAAGTTCAATAATTATTCCACCAAGCAGAATACTTGTTACTACACGATTGGTTTTTTTACCACTCATCTAAATCTTCGCCTACACCCATAAAAATCATACCTTGGACACCCCATTCAGTTGCAGCTGAATGTTTAGAGGTGCCCTCTCCAGCAGCAACATCATATTTGTACTCCACAGAAACACCAGGAGCTGGAGGAACAGATATTGTGAATGATGAGCGATCCTCCAATTTCCCGGAATTTTCTATTGCAACAACGCTGTCAAGTGTTACACCAGCTCTCATCCCAGCTCCTTCAATATCTACACTAGCTGATAACTCCGCAGTAAGCATGCCAGGGCCTATATTTTCTGAAGTAGATAAAGGATCAAAAGTTAACAGGAATCCCACTCCTACACCTGTTGCAATATCAGCATCTATATTTCCATTATCATCAGTATGAATACGGAACTTAAGTGCAGCTCCCGTTCCTACTCCAACCTTAAATTCCCACATTCCCGCTGGGTCTACATACATCACGGGGTTGTTGCTCACATAGGAATACCAGTTGAGAGCCTCGATGACAGAATA
>UWYT01000012.1 GCA_900608495.1 Olavius algarvensis spirochete endosymbiont
GTGTATCCGGGCCTGTAGCTCAGCTGGTTAGAGCGCACGCCTGATAAGCGTGAGGTCACAAGTTCAACTCTTGTCAGGCCCAAAGGCGTTGAACCCTAATCCAAATTGCTGAGTGGTTCTTCATCGTGCATTGCGATGAGTTCAGCTTCCATTTGAGTTCTTTGACATGTTGATAGCATCTGCAGTTTTGAGTAAGCGGGTGTGATATAGGGAAGGGATATATAGAATAATATGGTCAAGTAAATAAGAGTCCATGGTGGATGACTTGGAGCTGTTTGGCGAAGAAGGGCGTGGTAAGCTGCGAGAAGCCTCGGTGAGGAGCAAACATCCATTGATCCGGGGATACCCGAATGGGGTAACCCATGCGCACAGCGCATATCATATGGTGAAGACATAGCCATATGAGGCGAGACCTGGGGAACTGAACCATCTAAGTACCCAGAGGAGAAGAAATCAAGATGAGATTTCCTGAGTAGCGGCGAGCGAAAGGGGAAGAGCCCAAACCAGGATAGTTACGGCAATTCTGGGGTTGTAGGAAGTAAGTGATGGGGAAGCTTGGAGATAGAAGAACGGTACTGGGAAGGCCGGCCAGAGAGGGTGAAAGCCCCGTAATCGAAATTTCTGAGAGTCTCTGCTTACTATCCTGAGTACGGCGGGACACGAGGAACCCTGTCGGAAACAGGGGGGACCACCCTCCAAGGC
>UWYT01000077.1 GCA_900608495.1 Olavius algarvensis spirochete endosymbiont
GTCATCTCCGCCAAAGACGAAGCCGCCCTTAAACAACTGCAAGCCGAGCAACCAGGCGCCTACGCTGAACTGGCCCAAACCGCCGCGCTGTTTCCATCGGCGATGGAAGAGTCAGCGTTGGGAGAGATTCCGGAGGGGTGGGAGCCAGGAATATTGGCTGATGTTGCTTCGTATGCAGCAGATAGAATAGCTGCCTCAGAAATAACCGTAGAAAATTACGTTTCGACTGAAAACATGCTTGAGAATAAGCGAGGCATTTCTGTGGCAACCGCGTTGCCGGGAGGTAAAACAGTTCCGCTATTTGAAGAAGGGCATGTTCTCGTTTCAAATATTCGACCATATTTTAAGAAAATTTGGTTTGCACATTTTAATGGTGGCAGGTCACCAGATGTGCTTGGTTTTGTGAGCAAAGATTCAGAGGCACGGGAGTTCCTGTTTAATTTTCTTTATCAGGATTTATTCTTCGAATTTATGATGACAACCTCTAAAGGGGCAAAGATGCCTAGAGGTGATAAAGATGCAATTATGGGTTACGAGCTCGCCTTGCCATCCCAGGCAATTCGAAGAGCATACTCTAATTCGGTACGAAGTTATTACGAAGCAATCGAAAGCCTGAATGCTGAAAACAAATCTCTTGTTGGTACCCGAGATTCCCTCCTCCCCAAACTCCTAGCCGGACACCTGCCCATAACAAACACGGGAGTGGCTTAGTATGCGGAGAAAATACCACCTTAATTCCCCGCTCTGGCCCAAGTT
>UWYT01000075.1 GCA_900608495.1 Olavius algarvensis spirochete endosymbiont
TTGATATCCTGCAAGGTTTTCGAGAACACCAGTACGGAATCCGACAGCACCAGCATGGCCTGGGTGGTAAGCACCTTTGCCGGCAGCACAGAAGGTTTTGCGAATGGCGCCGGCAGCACGGCACAGTTTGATTCCCCCTCCGGAGTGGCTGTGGACTCAAGAGGCAATGTCTATGTGGCAGATGCTGACAATCACCGCATCCGGTAAATCCCGCCGGCGAGGGCGGTAAGCACCTTGGCCG
>UWYT01000074.1 GCA_900608495.1 Olavius algarvensis spirochete endosymbiont
GGAGACGCTGCTCTTTGTGCCGTTATACCCGATCGATCGTAATCACAATTAAGCGCCCACACGATACCTATGGCGATAGTTTTAATTCGACGCTAACTATTGTCGATTCCGGACGTGCAAATAACGGATTGGGCCGTGGATACTCGTGGTATAATAGGAGTTCATATAAGGTGGGAGCTAATGCAAAGAATATTGAACATGAGAATGAGCACGAAGGAATGACATTGCCTGATGGCAACTACTATTTGTCAACAGAAAATCTAGATCTCAATTCGGAGGGTAGTTATGATTCATGGAGTTTTCATAATGTTGCACAACTCCAGACCAAAGATCCGAATATTCCCAAAGGTACAAGAGGAGAAATAAATTCGGGAATGTACTTAATCCATGGAACCGAATACAAGAATGGAGATACCTGGACAACCCCATTTTCGGCAGGCTGTATTTCAACTCAAGGCAATCAGCCTGGGCATGATAAATTCATGGCCAGTATTCCAGCAGTTGGCGATCTTTCAGTTATCAGAGTTCGCATTCAGTCTGCTGTCAACATTTCAAAATATCTAAATAGATGAGGTAATTGATGTTTAAGAGAATTATTCTAGTAAGTTGTCTTTTTTGTTTTCCTCTTTTTCTGATGGCTCAGAACTTCAGCATAATAGGTGAGCGTATTCTTGGTCTATTTCCGGCAGGGTATTTGATATTTATCATTGATGAACAGAAAATGAGATTCGAATGGACTTCAGTGGGTTCCGGTCGTAGTTATAATGAGGTTGAATATTTCAACTATTCGATTAAACAGCGTGATGGGATAACCTTTCTGGTGCTAGATGCTGATATTCCCGAAGAGATACTATTAGCAGTCTTTGTTAACGCAACCACATGGCATGCCGGTTCTGAGATACTCATCCTTTTTGGGCAGATTCAGGAACAAAAAGAACGTTCAGGGAAGCTCTACCATCCTAGTTTTTTCCTGGGATATGTAGCAAATCCAAACCATAGCAATTCACATATTCTTTTGGAGGATGTACATCTGCGTGAGGGTTTAGGCCGAGGTTACAGAGATGCTAGTTCTTCCCTTACTGAATTTGGAAAAACTTATGATGTCAATAATCTTGACTCGCTTCAATCAGAAAGTGCATGGGTGGAGGGAGCAAGTGGAGATGGCATTGGCGAGGGATTTGTAATTGTGAATGGACGGGATAGGAAGTGGAAGAGTTTGGCAATCATCAATGGCTTTATCTCAGCGCGAAATCCTCATCTCTACAAAGAAAATGGGAGGGTAAAGAAGATAAAAGTGGAAGGCGTTAGGAGTGGCGTCTCAGAGGTGTTAGATGTTATAGATACACCACATCCGCAAACAGTTGATATATCATTTTTGCCGTACCCTGAGGATATTCGAGTATCAATTGCTGATGTCTACCCCGGAACTAAATACAAGGACACTGCCATCCATTATTGTATCACCTATAATCTTACAATAATTCCTTTATTCCCTTGATAACTGATCCGCCAGTTTGAGAAG
>UWYT01000336.1 GCA_900608495.1 Olavius algarvensis spirochete endosymbiont
TCATAAGGGAATGATGATTGACCCCTATACGGGCACAGGAGGTAGTGATTTTGACTATGTAAGAGGAAGCGACTCTACAGCTAATTTTTATAAGAATACTGGAGGATATTTTTTTGAACCCAAAAAAGAGGAAGAGTAAGATCATTCTACTGATACTGTGCATCCTTGTTTTCTCTCAAGGCTGCCTGTTTTCGAAAGATAAGACAGTTGGGGTAACTCTGAGGGAAGGGAGTCTTATCCTGCCCGATAAGACTCAGATTTCCATAGGTGACAGCTTTGAGAGTCTTAAATCCTTCTCGCCACGTCATCTAGAGTCCCATCCAGGAGGGGATTCATATTTCCTAACGAGTTCATCTAGCATAAATATTGATATTGACTTCGATGAGAAAATAGGAGCCTTTGGTATATACCTGTATTCGCTAGATGATGCCTGGACGGAGATTGAGAGAGTTGAAGTTGATGGTATGATAGAAGTCAATCGAGGAATGAAACGCGAGCAATTGATGAATATACTTGAAGATATCGGCCTGCACTATGAATTAGATTGGCGAACTTCTAGTACTGAGATTTATTTCAGTTTGAAAAATGGCTATGAAGTAAGCTTCAGATTTCTAGCTGAGATTGACGGCGAATTAGAGCGTGTCTACTACTGGAAAACAGCGCCGATGTCACTTCTTGCTGAATAGCAAGCATTCTGTTCACCTGCCTCGGGCCGGAGAACTCCACTTGGGCTTAAGGCACGGCCAGTGCTGTGGCCCCTCCTTTGAGCTGGAATCTTCTAATTCCACCTTGCGGCTTTGCTTGAGAATTCCTTATAAGACTCAAAGGAGCTGCCAGAGGGCCTT
>UWYT01000137.1 GCA_900608495.1 Olavius algarvensis spirochete endosymbiont
ACGGTTTTCAGTCTCTTGCCCGCTTAAAAGCGGGACTTTGAAAAAGTGTGTCAAGTACTCATTCAGAATATTTAATATAATTTATTGTACTGATTGCCCCTTTTATGTCAAGAACAAACATATAATTTCTTTCATGAAGATGCGTTCTTCACTGGCTAATAATCTGATACTCCTTAGAAAAAAATATGGATTAACTCAAGAAGATCTTGCCAAGCGCTCAGGAGTTTCTAGACGTTCTATTGCTTTGTACGAAACAAAAGGAATAAATCCGCCAGTCAATAGCCTTCAGAAAATCGCACAAGCCCTTAATATAACTATTGAACAACTTGCAGGCTTTGAAAAGAATACTTCAGAAATAGAGTCCCCTTTTGCTTCCGTTGATTCAAGAACACTTAGAAGACTTAAGCAAATTCTCTCTCTTACTCCTGAACAAAGACACGTGGTTTATACGGTTGTCGATTCTATGATAATGAAGAACAGAAAGGAATAACGCCCCCCAGTTCACCCCAAGCCCCCTTTACGGCCTTGAGAAGTGATGCCGAAGGGAGGAACACAGCGCCCCCAACGAATCCCGAGCCAGCCAAGTCGCCCTTTGGCCATCCATGGCCATAAGGCTAAACAGAACATGCGTTATTGCTAGT
>UWYT01000069.1 GCA_900608495.1 Olavius algarvensis spirochete endosymbiont
GTTTCTATTTTTTCTCACCATGTTCTTAGGCTAGTCCCCTTAGTCGGAGGGATGGCCTAAGGCAAGGGGAGGCGGCTTCTTGGCTACAGGTTGGAAGTAGCTAGCGTGAGTTGTCCTACTATGATTGCAAATAGAATGGCAAAAGCTGCCATGATTTCCGTTATCGGTTTTTTACCCTTACGGAAATCTCCTATAATCGAAATTATCGCAAATATGAATATGGGACTCCCAATTACAGTCATTGTACTAAGCCCAAACTCCTCTCTGAGATAAGCAAAAAGT
>UWYT01000067.1 GCA_900608495.1 Olavius algarvensis spirochete endosymbiont
CACGGCAAAAACGCCTATCGAACCGAGCAGCAATGCATAATCTTCGGAGCGCAGCGTAAACCAGAGCCAAAGATATGATACGCAAAGAGTAATAGGCATGGCCAAATAAACTGCAAACGCAGGGAAGCGCAATCCATCATTTACACGCGCCGTGTAGTCCGCATCTGCGGTGCGATGGGTATAGATAGAGATTAGCGCGGTAACTGCAACTGCCGCAATCACATATGCCGCATTGAAGCCCAGGTGCTCCGATATGGCTAGGAGCAGCAGGTAAAAAATCACATCCGCGGCTCCAACCATCAAGTATTGCATCGGGTGCACCCTAAGCCGAACAAGGATTTCGAAGAGGAAGAACACCGCAAATGGAATCATCAGAAAAAGCAATCCATATTTAACCGCTCTCTCAATCTGCTTGTAGCCTGCCATAGATTCCAGCAATACCACCCCAAAACCATGCACATCGGGGTTTATTCTTTCCGCCTCCGACGAATTCCAATGTGGTCGAAAGGGTCTGCTAACTTCCGGAATTCTCCAATTCGCGTTAAATCCCTCGTCACCGAATTCCATTTCGGAGGGGAGCAGACCCCCTAAAAACGACGGCGATGGCCAATCGCCCGAGAGTTCAAGCACCGTATCGCGCCCAAGCGGCACGAAGTCCGCTCTATTACCCCCGCTGATTTCCATATCAAAGGCAAAATCCACTACGCCGCTATCATCACCATCGATTATTTCTCCCACCGTCGCGCTCACGCCATTCCCCACCGCCGTATTTCCCGAATCCGGCAAAAAATCCACCTGCCGGAATCCCCATTGCAATTCCGAAATCCCTCGAATCCCTTCCATATTTGCGATGCCAACTATGAATCGGTTTTCCTCCGGGATTGGTATTGCTCCAGAAGGATATAAACTGGCCCCCGGCGTATGAACTCTTCCACTCCCATTAACAAAGGCTCTGTAGACAGGAATTCGGTAAATCCCCAAACTCCGGTACTCAGCTTCTAGCTTTCCCTTTAGCGTGAAGGACTCGGGAATCAAGTATATCTCATCCCGCGATTTGAGGATCACCTCCTTCCCGTCGCGTGTTTCGATTCGCTCATATTCGTAGGGTAGTGCAAGTATTGGCCCCACCAATATAAGCTCCCCCCCTACTTCTTCAACAACCCGCTCTGCAGCCTCAGTTTTCAAATCTAGCCGATCCGCAACCAAATTTCTTATCATAAACAGCGGAATCAGCAAAAGAAGTATTATCACAACCGTCACCAAAACTTTGATTAGTGGACTAAGCCACATATTCTTGCCAGTTTTCGACATCGAGATAATCCTCCAAGTGCGGTAGAGCTCAGGGCTATAGAACTTGATACATTGTAAGTCTGACAAATGGCAATTTCAATATTGAAATCCGGCAAAATAGGGGCTGAATTTGGCTGTGTTACCCAACTTGATTCAGGCAAAAATTTTGTTTGTCGACATTGCCTCGCATCATCTTGAGTGTCTTTGACTTTGGGCATCAACAGAGTTATACAATATGCTAGTATTGGAAATATGAAACATATTGCAATCGTCGATGACGAGGCGACTCTTCGCGACAATTTGAGCTACGCCCTCAACAAGGAGAATTACATAGTATCCACCTACTCCAACGGCCAAGATGCCTGGAAGGCCCACCAGGGTGCCCCGCCACAACTCTATTTGCTGGATATACTAATGCCGCGAATGGATGGCTTCGAATTCTGTCGCCTGCTACGTCAAACAGATAAAAAAACTCCAATAATTTTCCTTTCCTCTCGGGACCAGGAGCTCGACAAGATTCTCGGCCTGGAAATAGGCGGGGACGATTACATCGGGAAGCCATTTAGCGTCCGTGAGCTTCTAGCTCGAATAAAAGCTGTTCTGCGACGCGCGGACGGAGTCGACCAGAAGGAATCCCCGATTCACGTGGGCCCCTTCACACTGATGCCGGCTAGCTATCGGGTCTGTTGGAACGGACAAGAATTGATACTTACCATAAGCGAATTCCGAATTTTTTCTGAACTGATTCGTTCATCGGGAAACGTATGCAGTCGTGCGGCGCTTTTCTCGTGTGTATTCCCGGATGACGAATTCATAAACGAACGCGCAGTAGACAGCCATATTAAACGAATCCGGAAAAAACTGGAAAGCATCGGAGCGCCAAAAAATACCATCAAAACCATGTACGGAACGGGCTACCGATTCGGGATAAAAGCTTGAGAAAACAAAATTCCCGCCTTCATACTGCTGGTCGTTCCTCCCATCGAGACAGCTCTTTGAAAGGATTAACCTCTAGGCTCCTTATATTCAACATCCTGCTGGCTGTCTTTCCAATCGGCGCCGTCCTTTTCCTAGGCACATACGAAACCCAGCTTCTTGAGAGCCAGGAGCGTGCCATGGTACAGCAGGGTAGACTCCTTGCCTCAGCTCTAAGTGGCCACAATCTGGCCAAAGAGGCCAACGCCATCATAGGGCGCTTGGGCGCAAGAACCGATGCACGCCTGCGGGTGATAGATAAAAATGGACTACTGCTTGCTGATTCTGCCAGTCCAATTGTACAGGAACAATCCTCAATCCGCACTGAAAACACTCAAGATTCAGTGTTCGCACCCTCTCGCCAAAGTTATCCCGAGGAAAACGTGATTTATCGAATAGGAGCCATACCCACGCGCGTTTTAAAACTGGTGTCCCGCATTATCAGGAAACCCAAAATCCCGAGTCCCGACGCGGAATATTACAGCGGCAAGCAGATTCTGAACGGCAGTGAGATAAACTCGGCTCTGGAAGGGCGTTATGGCGCAATTACCAGAATTTCCAAGGGGCAGAAGTCGGTAACTCTTTATTCAGCAATACCTATCTTCCAAGATGAAAAAGTTGTTGGGGCTGTTTTGGCATCTCGCTCCACCCTTGCAATACTGTCCGATCTCTACAAGCTCCGTCTCGACATCGCCACCATCTTCCTGTTTAGCGTCGCCGGAGCAATCGTTCTCTCAATACTGTTAGCCAGAACCGTAACCGTTCCAGTAAGTCGACTACGCGATCAGGCCGAAAGTATACTTGATCAACAGGGGAAAATGCAGTCCGGCTTTAAACCGTTATCCGGTAATGATGAAGTTGCCGATCTTTCTCGGGCGCTTTACCGCCTATCATCCAGATTGCAGCAACGTACAGATTACGTAGAAGACTTCATGATGGATTTAATGCATGAAATGAAAAATCCAGTGGCTGGGATTCTAAGTGCGGCTGAACTAGCGGAACAGAATACTCCAGGAGAAACCAGCAGATTTCTTGAGGTTATCGCCCGTGAAGGCCATCGCATTCAACGACTTCTGGACGATCTTAAAGAACTGATTAGCGTTGATGTCCGGTTGAATCAGGGCGAAGAAGTTATGGCGAGTGTTGGCACAATTCTGGAAAACATAGTATCGACTTATAACTACCGCAAGGACAAGGAGGTACAAGTGCTGTTAGTCAACCAATCAGACTCGGCTAATCCTATCCAATTACTTGTTAATCCCGATAGATTGGCACAAGCCATATTGAACCTGCTGGACAATGCTGTCTCCTTCTCTCCCAGAAACGAAAAGGTGGAAATAATTCTCGATTCCCCAAACAAAGATACAGTGAAAATATCGGTTGCAGACCGAGGACCAGGAATCGCTGAGGATGTTAAAGAAAAAGTTTTTGAGCGTTGGTATACTGACAGGCCCGATCAAGAATCCTCACAGCATACTGGCCTGGGTTTGGCAATAGTTAGGAGAATAGCCGAGGGTTATGGAGGCGGCGTTCAAGCTATCCCCAGAGAGAGAGGCGGAACCATTTTCGAACTCGAATTCCCGATAACAAAATGATTGAAGCGGATACTGAAAATCGTAGAATCAAACTAAATCCAACTTGGTTGAGCAGACTCGTGAATGAGTTTGAAAAACCCTATATGGCTGAGCTTAGAGCCTTTCTGTTTAGGGAGAAGAAGGCAGGCAAAGCAATCTACCCCAGAGGTGAAGAAATATTTGCGGCCTTGAACAGCACCCCCTTCGAAGAGGTTAGGGTAGTGATTCTGGGTCAAGATCCATATCATGGCGTTAACCAGGCGCATGGCTTAAGCTTCTCGGTGCGTCCGGGAATTCCTATTCCACCTTCCTTAATCAATATATATAGGGAGCTGCGGGATGATTTGGGGATAGCTCCAGCACGCCACGGATGGCTTATGCCATGGGCCAGAGATGGTGTGCTGCTTCTAAACTCCGTTTTAAGTGTAGAACATGGCAAACCAGCATCGCACCAAAACTGCGGCTGGGAAACTTTTACTGATAAAATAGTGAATCTAATCGATTCGGAACTACAAGGAGTGGTGTTTATTCTGTGGGGTTCCTATGCGCAAAGGAAGGCCGCACATGTGGATGCGAAAAAACACTTGCTGCTAAGCGCTCCCCATCCTTCTCCTTTTTCCGCCTCTCGGGGTTTTTTTGGAAGTCGTCCCTTCTCTCAAACCAATGACTGGCTCAAAAGTCATGGCAAGAGCCCCATCAATTGGCAACTTCCCTCATTGCCTCTATCTGCCGATCTGGACGGCTAGAATTCGAGTGGAAACTGCCGGGGAAAAAAGAATACAGCCAGTTGACAGTCCCGCTCCGTTCCCTGGCAATTTCCAGCAACCTCACCGACCGAATATCGCCGCGATTTTTCTTTCCGACAATCCCGGGCTAATCTCCAATTCGGAGGAGCACATTGCCATTGCTATCGACTGATATAGTTGCGATTTCCGCGTCGGCGGGACGCGCGAAATGCCATAGCCCTCTGGGAAGAACACCTTGCCAACCATTTTGGCTGGCAATAAGCGGGGGGTCGAGGGGAGACTGGGAGTACCATGTCCCTTCGGGAAGGGCTGCCTTGATTTCAAAAACCTCCAGCAGACGGAAACTATAGGTTCGTAATTTCCCTCCTGTTATGTCGCGCCTAAGCTGTTTTTCATCCAGGAGCCAGGGCCTGTTGTTGCTTCGCTTCCTTGCCGATTCGGCGAAACGACGCTGATTGATTGCGTGCGAGGAAATTCCAGCATCTACCAAAGATAGGAGAAGTTGCGCTGAGAACCCATCCTCCCAGCTAAATTGCAGATTGCCCGGCAAGGGCAAATCAGCACCGACTACGACGCCGGCGGCACGCACCCGATAGGGAGCGGCATACTCGACAGTGATGGGAACCGCCATTACTATTAACGGCGATTCTCTAGGAAGTTCGAGAACGAGTGGCCCTTGTGCGCTATCAACAGTTTTCTCAGATACTCTGTCACTGGAGTTGAGCCAGCGCACTTTCCAAGAGGCGGGATATGCCCCATCGTAGATAGGCAACCCTCCCTCCGGCCATCTTATTATAACGTCGTCGCTGACACCAAAAAATCCGCAGGCAACCAAAAATACCGATACTACTAAGCCTAGTAACAAGATTTTCATATCTTCCATTGACTAGGTTGTGGTATTAATCTCTTGAATTCGAATTTCCGAAACCTACCCGTGATAAACCTTTGTAAGCTGGCTAGAGTGTCAGACCCTTCGGTAATCCTCAGAATCCGATCCAGATTGAGCAATTCAATCTCTGTTGATTCTATCAATGGCTCGAATCAAATCTACTGTTTTTTGAAGCTGACTTTCGAAGATGTCTTTCCTTTTCCCGTAAGTTATAGGAAATTATCGGGTGCGCAGTATGCGTTCTATGAGATAACATACTACCTTCAATTGTATATACAGCGGATTGAGTGATTCTGGAAGAATTCCAACCATGAATCGTTAGGTTGTGAATCTGTGATAACTTGATGAAAATCATCCCAATGGGCAATGCTTGAAAACGAGGTCTTGTCAAATTTGGTACTGTCAATCGCAAGGATATGGGTTCGCGATTGTCGGAGCATAGTTTTTCGAACTTCCGCTTCCTGCTCATTTGCGTCGGTAATCCCAGCAACCTGATCAACTCCGTCGCAGCAGATAAACGCGATGTCGGCATGATAATCTGCAATTGCGGCCACAGTCGAATATCCGACGAAGGTTTTTGTTTTCTTCCGCATTGTCCCCCCAATACCGATGAATTTGATAGCATGCGATTTGGCGAAAGTGTTAGCAACCTCAACGGAATTTGAAATCACAATCAAATTTTTTAGAGTGCAAAAAGCCCTGGCAATCTGCCAGGCCGTGGTGCTGCCGTCCAAGAACACTGTATCGCCCTCATTCACATTGCCTTTACAAATGGACGCAATTCTTTTCTTGGAGTCGATGTTGATTACTTTCCTGATGTCTACCGGTAGCACACGATGCATGTTGTCCGGGATGCAAGCCCCACCGTAAATTTTCTCTATCAGCCCTTCACCGGCCATTTTGGTAAGATCGCGCCGAATGGTCTCCTCCCCTATACCGCATAGAGTGGAAAGTTCCGATACCTTCGCACTTCCTTTCTCAAGCAGTAATTGATGAATCAATTTGCGCCGTTCAACTCCGAGCATTTTCATAACCCTCGAAACAGGTTTATCAGCTTCTCACTATATGGTGCTCTCAAGATACCTTTTTCACTGATGATTCCGGTAACATGCTCTGCCGGCGTAACATCAAATGCCGGATTCCAAACATTGACATCCTCAGGGCCAGTCTGTCGGCCTCCAAAACTTGTCACTTCTTCAGAATTACGTTCTTCAATAGGTATCGCATCGCCCGTAGCCGTGTTGAGATCGACTGTTGACGAAGGGCACGCAACATAGAACGGAATACCAAAGTGTTTGGCCAGTATAGCCAAACCGTATGTGCCTATTTTGTTCGCCACATCCCCATTCGCCGCTACCCGATCCGTGCCAACAATAATCAGATCTACCTTGCCCGACGCCATCAAACTCGCGGCCATATTATCGCATATCAAAGTCACATCAACTCCTGCTCGGAGGAGTTCCCAACTGGTCAGTCGGGCACCTTGCAGGAGAGGGCGGGTTTCATCGACATAAACCTTAAACGAAACACCCTGTCGGTGAGCCAGGTACATGGGTGCCGTAGCGGTACCGAGTGCCGAGGTGGCCAATCCACCTGCGTTGCAATGGGTTTGGACACCCATGCCATCCTTTATTAACGGGCGCCCTGTCTCTCCGATGGCCCTGCAGAGTTCCTGATCCTGCTGATGAATGGCCTCAGCTTCTTCTTTCAGTCTTTCAATTACCTGCGCTGTGCTGGAACCCGTTGAAGCTGATGATTCGGCGACCGAAGTCATTCGTTTCAGGCCCCAAGACAGATTGACAGCCGTGGGGCGAGAGCTGTTTAAATAGACGGCCATCTCTTGCAGTTTTCCCATGAATTCTTCAATGGAAAGACCTGCATGACTGCGAGCGCCGATATACAAGCCGTAAGCTCCGGCGACACCGATTGCCGGGGCACCGCGAACTTTGAGTTTCTTAATGGAATCCCAAACCTGTTCAATGCTAGTTTGCTCTTCCCGTACCACATCCACCGGAAGCAGGGTCTGATCAAGAAAATAGAGACGGTCGTTATCCCAGTAAAGGGATAGAATTTCCGCGTTTTCATCGACAGGATGTGATTTGCTCACCTCAGTTTCCTTGTTTGGTTCCAAATAGTCGACGCTGACATGCAAGGGCTTTGTTCCGCACTTCTTCATATCCTGGAACAACGCTGTTTTCCATCAGAATGCGGCCAGCAGATAGCAATGTTTTGACATTGCCGGAGCCTGATGAATAGACCAGTGAAGAACTGAGATTCCAGAGCGGAGTCATCTGGGGACTGCTGATATCGAGCAACATGATGTCAGCTTCCTTTCCCACTTCGATTGTTCCTCCACCGGTAGCGAAGTATTCCGCACCCACAGTGCTGGCGATATTTAAAATCTCCCCGGCTGGCATTGAAGTTGCGTCTATCGTATCAACTTTCTGCAT
>UWYT01000151.1 GCA_900608495.1 Olavius algarvensis spirochete endosymbiont
AGATAGATTTATTATCAGAAAGGTAGAATTATATGAAATCCTTTGCATTATTTCTTTTCGGTTTAGCGGTAGCGACCATTGTTATCGGCTGCAAAAACCCATCTTCGGGTACAGACACTACGGGTACAGACACTACGGGTACAGACACTACGGGTACAGACACTACAACATATACGGTTACCTACGATGCAAATGGAGGGAGCGGTACCGTGCCGACAGATACCAATACTTATACTAGTGG
>UWYT01000262.1 GCA_900608495.1 Olavius algarvensis spirochete endosymbiont
CTGATACCCGAAATCCCATTTGCCATCGAAGGCGAAAACGGCCTACTCAGAAACCTTGAAAGAAGGCTCGATAAGCGTGGCCATGCGGTGATACTCGTTGCGGAAGGCGCCGGTCAGAATCTATTGAATTCGAAAGAGAAAACCTACGGCAAGATAGGTCCGTTTCTACAAAAGGTAATCAAAGAATATCTGTTGAGCAGGAATCGCGAAGCCAACATCAAATATATCGATCCAAGCTATATAATCCGCGCAACTCCGGCCGGGCCTGCCGATTCCCACTATTGTGCACGCCTTGGCGCCAACGCAGTGCATGCCGCTATGACTGGTAGAACCGCCTGCATCATCGGCCAATGGAGCAATTTCCTGGTTCATGTACCGATCCGAATGGCTACATATCAGCGGAAGCAAGTTAACAGTAGTGGCTCCCTGTGGCGTGATGTTCTCGAATCGACACGCCAGCCGATGCTTTTGACGAACTAACCTCAGATTCAATCTTTCGGTTTATCCCGCGCTGCACGTATGTCGAAGGGCTATGGCCCAGAGTTAGCTTGCGCCAACCCGAGCACCGAATTATGCTATTCCCAGAATTTCGGAGTAGGCTTTCAGCGCCGCATCACCCGATTTCCTGCCGAGCAAATCAGCGGTCAGGGTTTTTCCAAGCTGAACTCCTTCCTGATCGAAGGAGTTGAGATTCCAGCAGAAGCCCTGGAACATCACCTTGTTCTCATAATGAGCAAGCAGGCCGCCAAGAACTCGAGCACTGAGACTTCGAGCTACCAGAAGAGTACTCGGCCTGCAGCCTTCAAAATTCTTGTTAAGATTCTTATCTTCCTTTCCCTTGGCGAAGGCTACAATTTGTGCGACAAGATTAGCATTCAACTGTCTCTGGCTGTTTGAACCCCCTCTTCTCACATTCCCTTTGTCCTGCTCATTCAGAAAACCGATGAACTGCAACGGCACAATATCAGTTCCCTGATGGAGCAGCTGATAAAAGGAATGCTGTCCATTGGTGCCCGGCTCACCAAAAATCACTGACCCCGTGGGATAGCAAATTCTATCTCCAAAGCGATTGATGCATTTGCCATTGGATTCCATGTCCAGCTGCTGCAAGTGAGCCGGAAACCTGCGCAGAGCCTGGCTGTATGGGAGCACTGCTGAAGTTTGAAAACCAAGGATATTTCTGTAATAAATTCCAATCAAGGCATCAAGCAGTGCCGCATTATTCCGAACATCCTCCACAAGAGAGCGCTCATCCACTTCGTGAGCGCCGGCGAGCAACTCATCAAAAACTTCTGATCCAAAGGCAAGCGAGAGAAGTGCGCCACCTACCATGCTGGTTGAGGAGTATCGGCCCCCAATATTGTCGTCGATTTGGAATGAGGTCAGCACATACTTTGAATCTGCCAGTGGACTGTTTTTACTGGTTACCGCAATGAAATGTCCCACCGGATCGAAGCCCTCAATTCGTATGGATTTCATCCAGTCGATAATCAAATCCCTGTTAGCCAGCGTTTCAGGGGTGGTTCCGCTTTTGGATACCAGAATAAACAGGGTGCTTTCGGGATTCACTCGGGAGCATACCAGCGCAGCATCATCGGGATCCACGTTGGAGATGAACTGTGCCCGCATCTTCGGTCTGTGAATCCCCTCCAAGGCCAGATACAGGGCTCTGGGGCCAAGATCGGAACCACCGATGCCAATCTGCACAATGGTATCAAATTTCTTTCCCGTCGAACCCATTATTTGCCCCGCGTGAATTTTTTTTGAAAACTCCTTCACCCTTTCATTCTGCTGGGCATAGAATTCCCTCAATCCAACCCCATTTTCCACAACATCTTCTCCAAGTTGTCCTCGAGTAAGATGATGGAGGACGCGCCGCCTCTCTCCAGTGTTAATGAGTTCACCATTTAGCAGAACCCTGTATTTTTCAATTAGTTCCTGTTCATCGGCCAATTCCTCAAGGGCCTCAATGTGTGAAGAGTTCAGCAGAGAAGCACCGTAATAGAACGAAATGCCAGCGCCTGAGTCGACCCTCCAATGAAGCGCTCTTTTCCTGGTTAGCTCCATGGCCAAATCAACCTGTTTGTCCATTTCCAACAATCGTGAAAAGCTGTCCGTCTCATCCAAGTTTTTCCAACTGAGTTTCATTTCTATCTCCTCCTTCAGTCTAGTAGTTCAGTGTCAATCGCCCGGCCTGATCGTTCCGATGGCCGGTTACGTCTGTTCATCATCGATAAACGTTCAAGACAAGAATTGTAGAGCCTTGGCTCAATCCAAGTAAGTCCGCTATGATAATTTCCGGATTGTAATTGCATGAAAAAAAGATATCGTGCCAGTTCTGATGAACATCACATCCAGGAATGGCAAAACCCCGAGGTGATCGGAAGAAACAAACTGCCCGGAAGATTTCAACGGCCGCCCGCAACCTTCGATGCTTCGGCCCAAGTAGACAGCCCATGGGTATTGTATCTGGATGGTGAGTGGGATTTCAAATTTCTACCCAATCCCTTGCTCGATTCCGAGGCAATTGACTGGCAAAGCATAGAGGTTCCATCCAATTGGGAGCTTCACGGACATGGAATCCCTCAGTATTTAAATATAGACTATCCGCTGAACCACGATATCAAGAATCCGCCTGCGATAAATCCAGAAGACAATCCCACCGGATACTATCAGAAGTTATTTCGAATTCCCTCGGAATGGAAGGAACGACTCCCGAATGTGACACTGCGCTTCGAGGGCATACGCTCGGCCGCCTGGGTTTGGGTGAATGGCAAAGAGGTTGGTTATACGCAAAACACCTACTCACCGGCGGAATTCATTGTTGGCCCTCACCTGAAGATGGGAATCAACCAGATTAAGGTCAAAGTGATAAAAAACTGCGCCGGCAGCTATCTTGAAGATCAAGATATGTGGCGTTTGGGCGGGATTATAAGATCCGTCAGCTTGATTGCAGCACCCGATGGCGGTATTTTCGATGTCTTTGCACGCTGTAGTTTCGATAGTGATTTTGTTAATGCGGACTTGACTGTAACAATCACACTCGATTCGTTTCAGTTCGCTGATTTCGAAAAGAGGTTTGTGCGCTGGTATCTCTATGAGTTTGGTGGCATAGACATAGCGGCATCCTGTCCCTTCACTCCAGTGAGGTATCAAACTGACAGAAACACAGATATAGAAACCTCGATTAAGGTGTTGAATCCCAGGAAATGGAGCGCGGAAGAACCGAATCTCTACAATCTTGTATGTGAACTGAGTGAAAAAGATGGTGGCGTTTTAGATACTCGTTCAATGCCATGGGGATTTCGTCAGGTGGATATCGATTCCAGCAAAAAATTTGGCGTGTTGAAGGTGAATGGACGGCCGGTGAAACTGCACGGTGTGAACAGGCATGACTTCCATCCCCGATTTGGTCAAGCCGTACCGCGTGAAGTTATTGAGTCCGATTTGATTCTTATGAAGCGGAACAATATCAATGCGATTCGATGCAGTCACTATCCCAACCAGACGGCGCTTTATGAAACAGCCGACCGTCTCGGGCTTTACGTAATCGACGAGGCCAATATGGAGAGCCATGGTTTGCGGCGCATATTGCCCGCTTCCAGGCCAAATTGGCGCAAGAATTGCGTTGACAGAATGGAGAGGATGGTACTCAGCCATCGCAATCATCCCTGCATAATTATGTGGTCTCTGGGAAACGAGGCCGGCCAGGGGAGCAATCTTAGGGAAATGAAAAAATCCGCCCTGGCTTTGGATTCCACCCGCCCCATACATTATGAGGGCGACCATAGGTTGAAATACTCAGACGTTTTTAGCTTGATGTATCCGAGTATAGGGGTGGTGAGTAGGGTGGGTAAGGGCAAAAGGCTTCGGGCGGTTCTCGCAGATAGTCCTTTTGGACATCCGTTCCGGCCACATAAGTATCTCCACAAGCCATTTATTCTCTGCGAGTTTGCTCATGCGATGGGAAACAGCCTGGGAGGTTTTTCGGATTATATGAGGGAAATCGATAGCTTCCCCAATATCGCGGGCGCCTTTATATGGAGTTTTGCCGACCAGGCGCTCTATCGCCTCTCGGATGAGGGATTTAGTTATTTAGCCTACGGGGGAGACTTTGGCGATTTCCCCAACGATGGAGTATTCTGCGCCGATGGTATTTGGAGCGCCGATCGAAAAGCCAAGCCAATGCTTGAGGAAGTGAAGACTCTATATGCTCCAGTTTCGATTCGTCCGGCGAATATTGAACAGGGCATGGTTATTCTGCGCAACAAGAACTCTCATAAGGATTTCAGTGACTACCAGATAGATTGGGTTTTGGAGCGCGACGGCATCGTTCTGGGTGAAGGCAGTTTGCGTAAGCCTGATTTAGGCCCTGGAGAAGAGAAGAAGGTGAATTTGTTTAGGAGTATCGCGGAGTATCCAATCGAGGGCGAGGGCTATCTAAACTTTTTCGTTCGGCTGCTCAAAGAGAGCAGCTGGGCGCCAGCGGGGCATCTGGTGGCCAGGTTGCAACTTCCAGTGCCGAAACCTCAAGGAAGTGTTGTCGTTTCAGATTTGATATTTGAGCATCTGAAGATTGAGAAATCCGGGGAAATTGCCAAATCCAGTGTAGAGAGTCAGGAACCAGAGAAGTGGCATTATGAGCGACAAGGTGAGAGGTTTCTAATCGCGGCCGGCAAACTTGGCGCTATAATCAATCTCAAAGAAGGTTCCCTCGAAGCTCTCGATTTCGGCAAGGGCAACATTATTATAAGTCCATTACAGCCGGATTTTTTTCGTGCGCCAACCGACAATGAACGCCTTGGCAATGAGAAGCCGTTTAATACTCTGCTTCCGAATAGATTGCTCAAATGGATGAGAGGCGGAAGAAAATGGGAATCGGCTGGGCGAAGACGCAGGCTGAAAAACTGGAAATCCAAGCTGCGTGCAGATGGCCTTGAGATTAAAATGCGTTTTCGCATCAGTGGCTTTGCAGGTAAATTTATCTGGAAATTACTTTTTAGAAACGACGGCCGCATTCATGTAAGCATGCGGGGGCTTCCACATAGGGAGATGTCGCGCTTTGGCAGCCGAATGGTTATCCCCGCTCGCTATCAACGAGTAATCTGGTATGGTCTTGGTCCACAGGAGTGTTACATAGATAGAAAGGCCGGCACGATTGTGGGGTTGCACGAGACAGAAGTGGAAAAGCTCAACTATAATTATTTGAAACCCCAGGAGAATGGGAACCGCACTGAGGTTCGAAGAGTGGCATTTTCCGACGGTGGCTCTTCCATAGTATTCACTGCTTCTGAGAATAGTAGAATTGATTTCTCCGCGAGGTTTGAATCACGAGAAACGATTGACAATGCCGCTCACGCTCATGAAATAAATAGAGATATAAACATACATGTGAATATTGACGAGAGGCAACAAGGTATCGGCGGCTGCCGCCCTGGGATATTGCATTTGATGCCCAGGCATAGGATAAAGATGTTTCGCCTTCGCAATTTTGCTTATACGATTAGCAGGGAAATTCCTGGAACCGTTGACAATGAATCACGCAGTGTCTCCCGGCGGTGATTCATGGAAAACAGGCATTTCCTCAATTACATAAGCAGTGATTCGGAAAGGTTCGGAAGTTCCATAGCGCTCGAGCATTAAGGTTTCCTGAGTTCTGCCTTGCTCGCCCGTAACCATGCAGGTATAGGTTATAATCTCTCTTTTCCCATTCTCACCAATCGAGATATGCCTGCTTGTTCCAATTCTATTGTGAGAGATATACGAGCCATAAATCATTTTCTTCTGGCTTAAGAGAGAACCAGTCTGTACGGCCACTTCC
Organism: Olavius algarvensis spirochete endosymbiont; assembly: GCA_900608495.1. Lineage (GTDB taxonomy): Bacteria > Spirochaetota > Spirochaetia > DSM-2461 > DSM-2461 > UBA2779. Next base: position 5,822 of record UWYT01000262.1, read on the forward strand.
ATGCTGACAAACATATCTTTCGGGAAATCCACGCTGCCGGAATGCTGATATTCATAGAAATCGTTGACTACGTCTGCTGCTTGATTCGGCAGAATGCCGCAGGATATCAGTACTGAAAGCGCCGCGAACAGAATTTTCCGATTCATAAAACGCATACTGTATAGCATATCCCAGTTAGTTTCGAAATGACTACCCATGGGTGATTCGAAGGCATCGGGGATTAATTGATTCATGTATGTAGAAACGCGGAAGATTTTGGAATGGCTGGGTTTCTGGATTTTGGGGTTTTAGACTAGCACCTGGCCTGAGGTTGTTTTGCACAGTCTCATTAGCATGCAATTGGGAGAACCAATCCGCAACCTTCAGTGGCTTCACCGGAGAGCTGCCATAAGCGAGGTTCCTTTGAAAGGTTCTATCAAGGAAGGGCAGATCTTCTCTTCTCAAAGACTGGCAAACAAAGAGATTTGAGGTTTCCACTTCAACGGGGCAAACAAAGAGTATACATGTTTTGGTCTACAATATCGAAAGGTTCACATGAGCAGTGGTTTTACCATATATGCCCCAGCTCTCACGGTCTTTTTGGCACTCTGCAAAGTTTCGACAGTATGTTTGGGGAGGTAAGCACCATAGCCGGCAGTGACGATGCGGGGCATATGAGATGGCGCCGGCAGCATGGCACAGTTTGACAGCCCCACCGGCGTGGCCGTGGA
>UWYT01000065.1 GCA_900608495.1 Olavius algarvensis spirochete endosymbiont
GAATATCTTCAACTTCCTCGCCTTCGTCCTTCCTCATCAAACCAGTATCGACATAGCCATACCCGCTCAGCTCCAAGGGCCTTCAAAAGCAACGCCGCCACAACTGTCGAATCAACTCCACCCGAAATAAGCAAAAGCACATCCTCATCTCCCACTTCCTCCTGCAGCTTCAGGCACATAAGTGACAAGATTTGATTGACTGTTCTTCAATTGACAGGCAAAATTGACTTGCAGTTGTCGGATTGGAAAAATGAGTTTCCATTCCTTAAAACAGCGATCGAAACTTAACAGCAAAACGTAGATGCGATTGTCAAGCAATTGCATATCAGGCGGAAAAATTGGAGTCTATAACTTGAAAATTAGATCTCAACTTGTATTGATTGAAGCTGGTCTTAGCCTGGCACTTCTTCTCTCTGTTCTTTTCTCGATATTTTTACTTTCGAACTATATCAGGTACGAAGATGTAAAGATTAAAACAGAAACCGTGCGGAACACCGCCATACGTTCAAGATACTACTTTCTTGAGATGCTTGTGAGCGTCGATCCGGTACAGTCCATAATTTCAGATTATGAATCGCTTGAAGAACAATTGTCTCAAGATATCGCCGAACTCATCAAGGGTTATTCAACCAGGTTTGCACCGGATATTCGAAACGATTACCAGAAGATAGAAGACAGTTGGGAAAATATTCGCGAATTGATAAGCACTGACGATATCTCATCTCTTCTAAGTATTCGAAATGAAGCAAACGGCGATATCGAATCACTCCTCTCCATGCAAGCCAGAATCCAGGTATTAGAACAAGGAGAGAACAGTTTTGCAGAAAGACTTGAAGATACAATCGAAAAAATAGTTTCATATGAAAACACCTTCACATTTTTTGCGAGATCGATTCAGAGTACTTTAACCACCTTTTCTCAGATTATTGACAGTTACAGAATCAACTTGCTCATGTATGCGATTGCGATTCCCGTGATGATGCTGCTAATCTCTATTGGTGGCAGCACACTGTTCGGCACAAAACTGCGCAAAAAACTGACTGTCCTGAACAACGCACTTAACAGTGTTATTCGCGGGGATTTTTCGGTTAGAGTAGAGATGGAGGGGCATGACGAATTTACCGACCTGGGAGGGAGCGTCAATGCATTTGCCAAAACCTTGGGAGATAAGCTGGAAAGCTTTCGCCTCATCATGCATGACACTGGCAGCGCTCTGGGAACTAATCCCGAAACCGCTCAGATTGAATCAACCCAGCAGATTGAATCCACCCTGCTGAATTTAGCCATGAGGGAAGCCACTGCCAACGGAGCGGCTATCTACAAGTTTGGAGATGATACTCAAAAATTGTTTCTATCGGTTATGGAGGGAGAATTTCGGCCTCCCTTTGCAGTATCAGATCTTCCGGATTCCCTCCCGGAGGAAGATATCCAAACTCTGTTAAAATCGCAGACAATACGCATTGACGACGATACAATAATTGGCAAATCGGCAATCAGCGGCAATCCGATTATGATAAGAAACATTGGAGCGAAAGACGGAATCGACTGGAAACGATCGGAAGACAATCCACTTTATCTATCATCGACAATAGTTATCCCGCTTAAGGTAGGCTCAACTGTTATTGGAGTGTTAATCGTTACTTCCAATATCTCTGATAATCTGTTCACCGACTTAGAATACACAAACTTACAATCCTTCGCCGAGATTGCCGCCATCTCTCTTGAAAACATTTATAAGTATTCAGAACTCTTAGAGTCTGTACAGCTTGAACGCGATATAGGCATTGCCGAAGAAATTCAACGAAATCTCTTACCTCAAAAGATGCCAAAACTCAACGGAGCAAGTGTCGCCTACCTATCGCGCAATATGAAAGGTCTCCATGGTGACTATTTTGACATATATCCTATAGGCAACGGAAAGGTGATGCTTACTATCTGCGAAATTGTTGGCAGAGGTATAGCGACGAGCCTGGTGATGGTAATGATTCGAACTTTGTTAAGGATTGCGGCCAGTCCAGAGGCCGATGCGCTTTCGATTATAGATAAACTCAATCAGGATATGACTCAACAGATTTTAACTGAAAATTTTGCCAGTATCGGGATATTCCTAGTAGATTCCGATGGCAGATTCACCTATTCATCGGCCGCTCATGATTCGGCAGTAATTCTTAGATCGGCTACAAAGGGAACTGAAATACTCCGCACTGAAGGAATCCCACTTGGCATCGATAAGGATGCGAAGTTTCAGCAGACAGTCGGAAAGCTCAGCAGCAAAGACCTAGTGTTTTTTCATAGTGATGGCATTCCTGAATCACGTGATAAAAATGGCAACGAGTTCGGAATCGAAAAACTACTGGATATTGTGAAGAAGCAATCAGAAAGCAGTCCTGCGCAAATGATAGATGCTATACGAACCGAGCTGGAGAACTTCGAACAGGATACTCAACAACAAGACGATCAAACAGCGATAATCTTCAGGTTTGAAGGCAAGAAGATGACAGGTAATGCCGCATGAACATTAGAACTAAAATCACCCTTGTGCATTCCCTTATCATATTCGGATTCCTGAGTTCAATGGCTTTTATTGTGTTGCGTTTCAATAACATGCACAGCTTGAAAACTTTAGAATTAGAGAGCGTCAATGCGTTAACGGAACTCAAGGCGCTTGAATTGAAAACTATTCTATTTAGCAAACGAAATCAAACCTTGAGTCTGTTATTAGAGGATTGGATTGATTCCATCAGGCTTTTCGATTATTTTTACACCAAGATGCTGAATAATCCTGCTCATAAACTCCTCGGCAAAGGTGAAAGCATTACAAGGGATGAGTTGGTTAGTGAATGGGACTTCATCAAGAATCATGAGCTCAATCCCTTGATTGGAGAATTGGAGATCGCTTTTGATTTATCAGGAGAAATACGAAATCTGGTTGGCAGAACTACTATAAATATTTCACGTGAATTAATTGCGGAAGAATTCGGTTCCGATTCCACAATGTACCTGGCACTGTCAGAAATTGAAAATAATCTTGCTCGACAAAGGGAACTATTGAACTTGGATGTCCTTGCATCGGCTGAAGTATTCATCAGCGAGTTAAGATTGAAAATATCCGAGTATATGATATCCCTTCTGTATACGACAATTGCAATTGCACTGTTCTTCCAGATAGCGGGCAGTTTTTTTGCACTGCATCTCTCGCGAAATATCAGACGAAACGTAGCAAAGATGGGTGATACCCTCGGGGAAGTGGCCAGCGGCAATTTTGATACAAAGCTTGATATACATTCAGGTGATGAATTTGAGAACATTGCCCAGAATTTCAACCTTCTGACTCAGGAACTGTGGACTCGAATTGAATCAATGAAGGATATGATGCTTGAAGTCGGAAATGCTGTGGAACACGTGAATGCTGCTGAAGAAATGGAAGAATTAATGCTCCGGCTTGCAGTGAAAAACACTTACGCCGACGCAGGAATCTTCATGGGCATTGACAATGGTGAACTGTATCCGAAGCATACTCAGGGAAATTTCCCGCCACTCACATTGACTGAACACAGAATTCTCGATCCAGTCACTATCTCCGGCCATCCTTTTTTTATCCGTAAGAATGTGGAAGAGTTACCGGAAAATGCAGATTCGAATTCCCAATCATTTATCAGTTCAGCTATTTTCATCCCCCTTAGCTCAACCAAAACGATGGGTGTTCTTGCATTAGTTCATACCAAGGCAGGAAGTTTTTTTAACGATTTGGACTACGCCTACATGTGTTCTTATGGTGATTTCATTTCCCTCACCTTGGATAACCTGGATAGATATATTCAGCTGATGAATGCCCGCAAGGTTGAACGCGAAATTAGCCTGGCTGCTGGAATTCAGAAGTCATTGCTTCCTGAAAAAATGCCCGTATTACAGGGAGTTGAAATTGCAGCATTCAGCGATGCCGTCAAAGGCATTGGGGGCGATTTTTACGATGTTTTCGCTATAGGGGGAGGCAAGACAGCAATTATAATCTGCGATGTGGCCGGTAAGGGCGTCTCAGCCTCTCTTGTGATGGTAATGATTCGTACAATTATCAGATCAATCTCGTCTCCGGAAAAACGAGCGGACAGAATCATGATTGAACTGAATAGGACTATCTCGGGTAGTGTTGGAATTGATAAATTTGCTACTACCGCAATAATTATTCTGGATTCAAAGAACGGCATCGTTTCCTATTCAAACGCCGCCCATCTCCCACTATATATATTCCGTGGGAATATCAGAAGATATCGAGTCTTTGATACCAAGGGTCTTCCCCTTGGGATAGATGACAACGCTTCCTTCGGGCATAAGAAAATCAAGATAAACAAGAACGACTATTTGATTATGTTCACAGACGGACTTTCTGAAGTTCGAAGTAAGAAGGGTGCAGAGTTGGGCACGCCGGCATTGCTGAAGTTTGTTGCCCGACATGCCGACTCAAGTCCAAACGAGCTGGTGCAGCTTGTGAAGAGCCTTGTCAGCGAACACAGCGGCGGTCATGAGCATGACGATCAAACCTTCCTTGCCTTAAGAGTGGTTTAATCCTCAACTGTCGATGTTCTCATCTCAATTAGGATTCTTCCCGCTCACTCTGATGAATAAAGCCGTGTGCACGATGAGCTCGGCTCCGTCATAGCATTAGCAGATGAGCCAATATCTCCAGGTTGAGACGGAAAGTGGAGCCTTTACCTTCCAGAAAACCATGAGTTTCCAATAGATGAATTGAAAGATCGGTGAAGTATAGTTTATCTCCTGTATCTTTTCGCTCAACTGTCACATTGATTTTCCGAAATATGCCATCTTCCCAGGGGCATACTAAATGACCTCGGGCCTCGTCAGTTCTCACTATCCATCTGCCATCGACGGTTACCGGTTCACCAAGTCCCTTCTGGCCTTCCTCCATGAAATGCCTCAGCATCCTAGCAGCTTCATCGGGATTGACTTCCAAACGTCTCATCATCTGGGCGTCCTCATCCAGAATAGATGAGAGGTTGCGCTTGTCGGTACCTAGAAAACCTTCAGCAGTTATCACTCCAGGGTTCATATTCTCCTGAGCTTTTTTTAGTTCAGGCGTCATTTTCATATAAGGGCCTCGCTATGCGAATTTATCATAGTAGACGTTATCCTGAATAACTCCATTATCGTTCATAACCCGATTACACGCATCGATCATACCGGGACTTCCGCAAAGATAGCCTTCCAGCACCTTGCCCTCCGTTTCAATTGTCTCTTTCAAGTAGCGATCGAGCACATCAGTGATGAGTCCGGTTGGACCTTCCCATCCATCTCCCTCTTGTGGTTCGGAAAGGGCCGGTATGAAGTGATAGTCGGAAAGCTGTTTTTCAAGCTCCCTCATTTCATCTAAGTAGAACATATCTTTGGTGGTTCTAGCCCCGAAAAAATACCAAATCTCCCGATTCGTCTCATCTTTATCCAGCATGTCGTAAAACATCGATTTAAATGGTGCCATTCCTGACCCCCCGGCGATACAGAGCATAATAGCATCGCTTGCAGTCCTGCAGAAATCGCCAAAGGGACCAATCAGATCCAACTTCTGGCCAACTTCCAGATGCTGATGAACATATGTGGTGGCAATTCCGCCAGGCACGAGGCGTACAAGCAGTTCAATCTGATTTCTATTGGAGGGACTTGAAGACATGGAATACGCCCGCTGCGTGCTCTCCTTTATCTTATCGTAGGGTGGAATAACAAGCTGGACATACTTCCCTGCTTCGAAATCAATTGTGTCGTCCCCAAGTTCGAACAAAACCTCTTTGATGTCATAAGTAAGATCCTTGATGGCTGTTACTGTGGCACTAAACTGCTTTACATTGAATAAATCTTCGGGGATTTCGATTCCGATATTGGTCTTAACCTTAATCTGGCACGCCAACCGAATATTTTGCTTCAACTCTTCGGGAAGCAGATATGGAATTTCAGTAGGTAGATAAGGACCAATATCAGAGATAATCCTACACTTACACGCGCCACAGCTACCACGCCCGCCGCAGGCCGAAGGTAAATAGAGACCCTCGGTTGAAAGTGTAAGCAGAAGAGGAGAGCCGCCACGAACAGTCATCTCCTTTTTGCCTTCGTTGACATCAATAGTGACTTCGCCATAATTGTTTGCCACCATGTCCACAAGGGCAACAAGGGTTGCCATAATTCCTGCTATCCCGGCTACAGCAATTGGTGCAACTAGAAAATCCACTTCGAGACTCCTCAGCTGACGTTGAGCATTCCACTGAAACCAATAAAGGCCAGCGCCATAAACCCTATGGTAATTAGGGTTATTCCCGGTCCCTGCAGTCCGGCCGGCACAGGAGCACGTGCAATCTTCTTTTGAATGGCGGCAAGGGCGATAATTGCAAGCCACCAGCCAAGCCCTGAACCAAAACTGAAGGCAAGGGTTTGTAAAAGACCATAATTTCGAATTTGCATGAACAAAGCAACGCCCAGTATTGCACAATTCACGGTTATCAGGGGAAGAAAAATCCCCAAAGTCATGTAGAGTGCTGGGCTAACCCTGTCGATTATCATTTCCAGCATTTGCACCGTAGCCGCAATGACAATAATGAAGACTATGTATCGATACACCATTAAATTCAGCGGGATTAAAATGTAATGCATAACCGCCCAGTTGATTAAAGCAGTCAGTGTTAACACAACCGTTACAGCTAGCCCAAGACCATTGGCAGACTTCATATCCCTGCTTATAGAGATGAAAGAGCAAAGCCCGAGAAAATTTGTAAGCAGGATGTTGCCAGTGAAAATCGAAGCGAAGAGGAGTATCAGCGGATTTATCTGGGGAGTCACTTAAGTACTCTCCTTTCTAATCATAATTGTTTTTGCAACCCAAATAAGGGTGCCCAGTAGAAAAAACGCGCTTGGAGGCATCACCATGATTGTCCAGGTGGTGAACCCTGCACCAAGTATCTGGTAACCTAACAATGAGCCGGCACCGAGTAATTCTCGAATTATCGCTATTACCACGAGTACGGCCATGTATCCGGCGCCGCTTGTAAGTCCATCCCATAAAGCCATAATCGGCGGGTTTAACTGAGCAAACGCCTCAGCCCTGCCCATGATGATGCAGTTTGTAATTATAAGTCCGACATAGGGTCCAAGAGCCTTGGAAATCTCCGGCAAAAAGGCGCGTATCACTATATCAACCAGAATGACATAAAAAGCGATTATCAAGGTTTGAACAATCATTCTAACCTTACGGGGAATAAGCGATTTCAACACCGATACGGTAGTATTCGACAGGCCGGTTACAAACACTACTGCAAGAGTCATTATCAATGTGTTGACAAGATTGTTGGTAATCGCAAGTGTTGAACATATACCCAAAATTTGTATAAATATTGGATTGTTAGTCCAAAGGTTGCTTTTAAGTATCGCCGCGGGAGTTTCGCCGTTCACCGCGCCGTCTCCTTTCGCAATTGAGATATTTCGCTGTTAACAATTTTCTCTATTCTTGCGCTTGTAAGAGAGGCGCCCGTTATGCCATCGATTGAACCATTATCAGTATCGTAGTCCGGCTTACCTTCTCCCTTTGCCACAATGATTCCCTCAGGAGGAATGGTTTCGCCTCTAAACTGCTGAGTGAACCAGGACTCTTCAATTCTGCCTCCTAAACCGGGGGTTTCATTTTGGCTAATGATTTCAAAACCAATAATCTCTGAAACACTCTCATCTACAGCGATAACACCGCTTACCGTGCCCCACAAAGCCTGGCCACTAAAACGTTTAATCAGTATATCCCTACCTCCCACCTTTGTCCGGATTATCGACTCATCATCAACTTCGCCAAACTCAGCTGCGAACTTTGCAAGTTCTTCGGAAGGTTCGTCTTCCAGATACCCAACCGCGTTCAAAAATGCCCTGGTAGCAACTAATTTTTGATTTTGTGCGACTCTCTCGGCGGTGACACCATCGGCAAATGCAATAACAAAAACAAACGCAAAGGCGACAATGAACGTAAAAACTATCACATAGGGAAGAGATTCCTTGCTCATGCTGAAATCCCGGCTTTTTCTGCCTTTTCTGTCCTGGAGACTGCCTTATTCGCTTTTACACGGGCGGCCGGAAACCATTCATCCAATAGACTGGCAAAGGTGTTGCCGATAAGAATTCCGAAGCTGACTCCTTCGGGAAATAAAGAAAAGATCCTGATTATCGCCGAAACCCCGCCAATCAATATGCCGTATACCCATTGGGCTCCGGGCTTCTTTGGCGAAGTAACCGGATCTGTCGCCATAAATACCGCAACGAACAGTATGCTGCCCGAAAGTAAGGACTCTACGGGAGGAAATGGTGTCGAGCCGCCAACAGGAGAAACAGAAGCAAACCATAGAATCACAATAACAGCCGAAAAACTTGAAATAGTTGAGAGTGTAATCTTCCAGTTTGCGGTTCTCGTAAATATCAGATAAAAACCCGCGAGTACAATCAGTATAATGGCGCTCTCGCCAAGAGAGCCCATTCGGAAGCCAGTAACTAAATCGAAAATTTCCAAAGCTTCGCTCTCTCTCATGTTCATTAGCGGCGTTGCGGCAGTGGCCGAATCCACGGGAACTCTCAACCAGGAAACCCAAGGCATTCCAGGTTTCCACGGGGAAAGAAAGCTTCGCTGCATACCCTGGGGAAAGGCAACGTAGACAAAGAGCCTGCCAGCGATAGCGGGATTGAAAATATTTCGGCCAAATCCGCCGAATATGCACTTGCCAAATCCAACACCAAAGACAATACCAATTGCAGAAATCCATAGAGGGACCGCAGGTGGCATCGAAAGGGCATAGAGCGCACAGGTTACGAGTATCGCTTCACTAACTTTCTTACCCCTTGGTTTAACAAAGGCATATTCAGTGGCTATACCAAACAGGAAAACTGTAGCGCATATCGCTAAGCTTCTCCATCCATATAGCAAAAAGGAGAAAGTGAATATCGGAATAAGCGAATAAACCACTCTCCTCATAATTAGTTGCTTCTGAAACACTTGGATAAACCCCTTACCCGCGCAATCTTAAGAGCATGGAATCTCACTGCCCGTTCAATCTGCTCTCTCAAATTTAGTATACTGCCTGGAACTGATTTACTCAAGCTTCGGGGTTCATACTCCTTTAAAACTATTATGTGTCAAAGATTCAGGGAAAGCTGTTTCATGCCGGCCCTGTTTACAATTGCTTCTAGGATATCCAGCAAAATTAATCCGATAGGTAAACTCGGAATACTGTATTATACTTATTTGATATCCAGGAGTGTCAAAACGATGAAATCACTCGTGAAAACCTCGATGCTGGCCGGCATAAACCTCCTGCCTCTTCGATAGGTGGCACGGGTGGCACCAACCCTGTAGAAGCGGAACCTTCCGATTAGCCAAAACAGTGAGCCCCGTAAGTCACCGCTATGCTATGTTCTTCTGCCAGCTTGAGGGTGCGAATACTCCTGGGATTATCATTTCGTGGTGCTCCCTTCAAGTACGAGTGCCCCTGCCAATGCAAATGCGATTGATAACTTTGAGGGCTCCATCACCCTCCGGGTGAGTCCAGGCGAACGCGCCGGAATGATATTTCTTGAGGGCAATGTCAGCTTGGATAGTAATGGTTTGCCGATAAGTTCTCATTACGCCGGATACGGACAATTACAAGCTCTATGTCGCGGCCGCCGACGGCAGCGGCGAGGTTGTGTATCGGAGAGAGTGGCAACCAGCGATGGCTGCCCCGACGATGTGGTGGACTCCCCCTGGCGAGTCACCCGGAATGGAACTGCGGTGAGCAGAGTGTATGTCAGCGATAAGTACGGCTATCTCCCAATTGGAGAGTTCAACACGATTACCACCTTCCCTGTTGCAATCAAACAAAAATATGATAGTCCTTCCTACAGAGAAATATTTGCCGACAGCGCTGCAACACCTTCACACACCAACTATTTCAAGAAGTTTGGTTCTTACACCAATGCAGATAAGGATAATGAGTATGTTGTCTTTCGAAACACGCCCACTTATAATTTAAGCAAAATCAGTTCGCTGAGAGTAGCTTTGAACAGGGGCGGCGGCGACAGCGCCTGCTTGCACTATGGCCAGGATGGGGGGAATTTGTACATAGAGAATGGCGATGATGCAGGCGCCTTTACCTACCCCACAACTCCGACTATAGCGGCCGAATAAGCGGGCAGGGCCAAGGCAGCACGGAAAGGCTCAAGCAGGGTCTCCGGCGATTTTGCCGGCGCGCGAGACGGGCTCGGAAAAACGGCCTGGCAGCGAGGCCGAGCTCCAGTCTGTCAGCCAAAAAATCCGGAGCTGCCATGTCCACAGCTTTTGAGCAAAAAATCCGGGTAAAAAAGATTCAATTGAGATGGCAGCGGCAAGTCTATGCCCAGAACCTAAACATCAGGAAAGCTTAAGCACCGCATTTTTCCAGGCCATCAAGAAGCAGAGCCTCTACACCCTTCTTAAGTATTTCTTTGTATCAAGCGCGACAGCAACAACGATAATGACGCCCTTGATGATATACTGGTAGTATTGTTCCAATCCGACAAAAGTCATGCCGTATGAAATGATAGTAAACATCAGAACACCAGCAATTGCACCCGATACCTTTCCTATTCCTCCGCTAAATGAAATGCCGCCAACAACACATGCGGCAATTGCATCCAGCTCATAGCCAAAACCCGTGCTCGGATTGGCAGAACCGATTCGAGCCGCTTCCAGATATCCGCCGATGCCATAGAGTATGCCCGCCATAACATAAACCATAATGGTGGTACCCATAACGTTCACACCCGAAACCTTTGCGGCATCCGGGTTCCCGCCTACCGCATACATGTTCTTGCCAAAAACCGTTTTATTCCAAATCACCCAGATAACCAATGAAACAGTCGCCGCAATCAATACAAGATATGGTATACCGACACGAGTTCCACCCGCTGAGAATTCCACAAGTCTGCCAGTGGAGATGGCCGTGTAGAATCGGTCATGGCCGCCAATAGGTTGAGCACCGCCTGCCCCCATGTCAAAATAAATCTGAATCACACCATATAAGACAGTCATCATGCCCAGCGTGGCCAAAAAGGGATGAATTTTGAATTGGGCAACTACCCAGCCACTTATGGCGCTGAACAAAACCGTGCCAAAAATAGCGGCCAGCATTGGCAGCAACACGGGTACAGTTTCCAGATTCGGGTAAAAACGACCCGCATAATCCTGGCGTTGCAACAGGGATGCCGAAATCACTGCGGCCAAACCCACCATTCTACCCAAAGAAAGATCGGTACCCTGAAGGATAATGATTCCTGCAACTCCTAAGGCGAGGATCAACCGAACCGATGACTGCGTAAGTATGTTTTCCAGAACTCTAAGAGAAAGAAATCGGGGATCTAGAATGATGATCGTGAGAATGATCGCCAGAATTACCAGATAAATCGCATTCTGTACCAGAAGATCCATCCACTGTCTGCCAGTCATCGTTCTAAGCTTATGTGCGAATTTTGCCATCAAACCTCCATCCTATATCTCAGCTTCAGTTGAATTGATCAGATATTTCATCGCGAGGTTGAATATCTCAGTTTGGTTCGTTTTTTCCGTTTCAACTATGCCAGCCATTCTCCCATTGCTCATCACCATAATGCGATTGGTAATTCCTATAAGCTCCGGCATCTCCGAGGAAACCATAATCACGGACTTACCCTCTCTAGCCAGATTAATAATCAGCTGATAAATCTCGAATTTCGCCCCCACATCAATACCCCGAGTGGGTTCATCGAGTAGCAAAATATCCGGATCGGTTAGAAGCCAGCGTCCAATAATAACCTTTTGCTGATTCCCGCCGCTTAAGTCTCTGATTTGCTCCTTGTAGCTTGGTGTTTTAATCCGCATGTTGTCAATCTGAGTTTCCGTATCTCGCGTCATAGATTTATCGTCAAGAAGTCCAATGGCTCCTCTATACGATTTCACATTGGCGATTGTGCTATTAAAAGTGATATCTGCCACTGGATACAGGCCTGTGCTTCGTCTTTCCTCTGTGAGAAGAGCAAAGCGATTGCCGATGGATTTCTGTGCGGTACTGTTATTGATTTTCCTTCCGTCGATATAAATCTCGCCCGATTCCAATGTTCGAGCGCCAAACAGGGACTCAACCAACTCAGTCCTGCCGGCTCCAACCAACCCCGAAATTCCCAGAATTTCTCCCCGACGCAATTCAAAACTCACATCACGGATAATCGGCGAATACTTGGTAGTGATTTTTGACACTTTCATGTGTATTTCACCAGGGACATTGGTTCTCGGCGGAAAACGATGACCCAAATCCCGTCCAACCATCATATTGACAATCCTCTCCATGTCTAGATTCTCTATTGCTTCGGTGCCAATATACTGCCCGTCTCTCAAAACCGTAACCTCATCCGATACCTCAAAGATTTCGTCCATTTTATGAGAGATATAGATTATTCCAACGCCATGGCTTCGCAGCACACGTATTATATCAAACAGCATTCTAACCTCGTTGTCCGTAAGCGACGAGGTCGGCTCATCCAGAACGATTATTTTCGCTTCATAAGAAACCGCCTTTGCTATCTCAACCATTTGCCTTTGGGATACAGATAGCGCATCCAGCTTCAAGTTTGGGTCTAAATGAATCCCAAGCCGCGCAAAGAGCTCCCTGGAAGCTCTGTACATCGCTTTTTCATCAACAAAAAATCCTTTTCTGGGGTATCTGCCAAGCCAGATATTGTCGGATATGGTTCTCTGGGTAACCTGATTAAGCTCCTGATGCACCATTGATACGCCATTTTCCAGGGCATGCTTAGGATCGATAAAATTGAATTCCTCGCCCTCGAGGAAGAATCTACCCGAATCCTGCCGGTAAATCCCAAACAGACACTTCATCATTGTGGATTTCCCAGCTCCATTTTCACCCATTAGCGAGTGAACAGTACCCGAGCGAACTTGCAAGTGGACATTGTCCAAAACTTTTATTCCGGAGAAAGACTTGCTTAAGCTCTCGATACCTAGGAGATAATCATGCAATCTGTGCCTCCCTCATCCCCTGCGTCAACGGCTTCACCCGGGAACATGGTGCGTCGATTCCCATAACTTCCTGCGATTACCAGGATGCTAGACATCAGGCTCAAAACCGCAGGAAGCTTCAGGTTTCGCAATAGCCGTTGATTTTAACGAAAATCCTGGTAATTTTCGGGTGTAACAGCCACATAGGGTACTCGCACAGCCTTGGACACATTGTCCTCTATTATCCAGTTTGTGCCATCGGTTACATCTTTGCCCAGGGCAGCGTTGACAGCTAAATCAACAGTGGCGCGAGACTGCCCGACACCATCGTTTAGAACAGTGCCATTCATCTCTCCGTCCTCAATGTGAGTCAAAGCCTGATCGAGAGCATCCACGCCATACAGGGGCAGCCACACACCGGCGGCCTTCAGTGCGTTAATCGCTCCAAATGCCATTCCATCGTTGTTGCAGATAACAAGTTCGATTCTGTCTCCAAACGATGCGGTTAACCAGGCCTGCATCTTGTCATTGCCATGCTGAGTAGACCAGTTCGGATCGGCCTCCAGGGCTAGCTGCTCAACTGGAATTTCCGCATCCCGGAAGGCCTTAACCGACTCGACAGTTCTAGCCTCGGCATCCGGGTGTCCAGGCTCTCCCTTGAGCAGTACATATTGAACCACACCGTCCTTGTTCTTATCCCACTCGGGATGTTCCTTCCAGTCAGCCACCATCATCTCTCCCTGGATGATGCCAGACTCGGCAGAGTTGGTGCCTACATACCACACCTTGTCATAAGTGCCCATGATGCCAGCCTCTGTAGCTTCCTTGTTGAATAGAATCAAAGGAATACCTGCGGCAGAAGCCTTTTCGATAACGCTGGCGGCAGAAGCAGGATCAACCAAATTGATGGCCAAAACATCAACCTCTTTGGCAATAAAAACGTCAACTTGATCGTTCAGTTTAGCCTGCTGCCCCTCAGAATCAACTATTATGATCGCAGCTCCCTTCTCGGCCGCATATCTTTCGAGTTCCGGCTTCATTACACCGTTCATGAAGTTGTCCGCAAAACTGTAAATATTGGCGCCGATTACAATCTTTCCTCCCTTCGCATCAGGAGCGCCATTGGCAGAAACGACAACTGGCACAAGCATCAACGCAATTACTGCAAAAACAATTATTCTCCTCATTACTAGAAACCTCCTTATTGTCATGGATTTAAGTTCCGCCCATGCACAAACGTATTTTAACCGAAAATTAGTGGGGTGCCAACCTCTTCTTGGAATAAAAGCTATTACAATTTCTGGCCAAAGCATTGGACAAAATGCCCATCTACCAGTATTTTGGATGATAAGAAATAAGATGGAGTTTGAGATATGCGAATTTATCGCCGCAGCTTAGCTTGGATTGCGATTCTCCTCCCGCTCACGCTCAGTGGCTGCGGGTACAACCGTTTAGTGAGCCTGGAAGAGGATGTGTCAGCAGCTTGGGCCCAGGTTGAGAACGTATATCAAAGGCGTATGGACTTAATACCCAATCTTGTTGAAACAGTAAAGGCATACGCCGCGCACGAAAAGGAAACCTTCGCGGCCGTAACCGAGGCCAGAAGTCAGGCCGGAGGTGTAATGAATATCGACGAGAACCTGCTCAACAATCCCGAAGCTTTCGCTCGCTTTCAGCAGTCACAAGACAGCCTGGGCTCCGCACTGCAAAGGCTTCTCGTGATAACTGAAAACTATCCGGAACTCAAAGCTAATCAGAATTTTCTTGCACTCCAAGACCAGCTCGAAGGCACCGAGAACCGGATTGCAGTTGAGAGAATGAGGTTCAACGAGGCGGTAAGAGCCTACAACACACTTATCCGACGCTTCCCTCAAATGATTATTGCCCGGATAACCGGCTTTGAAGCCAAACCATACTTCGAATCCACAAGCGGTGCCGAAGTCGCTCCAAAGGTGGAGTTTTAGATGGCTTTGCTAAGTTCTGAGGGCGCCGAGCGAATCAGTCAGCTGGTGGAAAAAGCGGAAGCTGAAAGTGGGGGCGAAATTTCCGTTACAATAATCTCCGAATCGGACGACTACGCATTTAGAGAATTACTGTTTGCCCTGGCATTTGGCATTTTGACATATGTGCTTCTTGTAGTTTTCATCAATCCCCTTGGGCTTCTGGTCAACAAACTCCTGTGGAATGTTTCCTCACTTACACTCCCCCTCCTGATGTTTACCATATCCTTCACTATAGGTGCCATATTCTATTTCCTGTTCCAAATACCCTCTCTGGACAGGCTGGTTGTGGGACGCAAGCGCATGGCTGAGGCAGTTAGGCGGCGAGCGCTGAGACAGTTCGTTGAAGCCGAAATTTTCAACACAGTTGATAGAACAGGAATCCTGCTCTTCATATCCAATCTGGAAAGACGTGTTGAATTGATTGCCGATAAAGGCATCAATTCGCTTGTAGTACCGGAAACCTGGAACGCAATAGTAGCTGAATTGGCAGACGGTATGAAGAAAAAACAAACTGAAGCAGCACTGACAACCGCAATCAAGGCGATTGGGGAGCTTATATCAGTACATGTCCCCCGGCGGCCAGACGATAAAAATGAGCTTTCCAACAAACCCACAGAATTAGAGAAAGGATCGTGACTATGGGATTGCTGAGTGCAAAAAAACAACAGAACTCCCGCAAATGGAGAGTGGGCATGGAAAGAATTGTTGTTATTCTCATCCTCCTCGGAACATCAGTCTCCGCCCTGGAAATCGCTCCTTTGCGTGGACGAATCAATGATAATGCCGGCTTATTGTCGCAAGCGTCAAAAAACGAGCTTGAGGCCTACCTTGCGGAACTTGAAAGAGCGAGCGGGATTCAAGTCGCGTTACTCACTATTCCGTCGCTATCGGGTGAAAATATTGAATCTTACAGCTTCCGAGTTGCCGAAGAGTGGGGATTGGGCGACAAAGAGGATGATAACGGCGTTCTTCTACTGGTTGCATTGGATGAACGCAAAATTCGCATTGAGGTGGGTTACGGTCTGGAATCGGTTCTAACGGATGCAAAAAGCGGCTTCATCATCAGAAATGTTATTGTCCCGGAGTTTAAGAAGGGCAACTACAGCGAGGGGATAGTTGAGGGTCTCCTTACAATAGGAGAAGTAGTATCAGGCAACCTTACTATAACAGACGACCAAATAGAGAATTCCAGAAGCAATGATGGCGGCGGAATGCTGATATTTGTTCTAATATTTTTGCTTGTGTTTTTCATCGGATTCATCGGTAGACGCAGCAGGTATCGACGCAGAGGCATGTCACCTCTGGGTGCATTCTTTGTGGGTTCAATGCTCGGCAGCGCGTTCAGGAGTGGTTCCGCATCACGCGGATTTGGCGGCGGCGGTGGGTTTTCAGGCGGCGGGTTTTCAGGCGGCGGTGGCGGATTTGGCGGTGGCGGCGCAAGTGGCGGTTGGTAAAATAATTCTCAGCGTTGCGGATTATCTCTCGCGAGGTAGACTATCCTTACCTGCAAGCTTTGCCCAGCTATCCCTCAAGCCGACAATTTGATTGAAAACGGGTCTACTGCCATAATCGGCTGAATCGGCCACAAAATATCCAGTTCGCAGAAACTGAAATCGCTCTTCCGGTGCCGCATTTGCCAGAGATGGCTCAACTTTGGCGTTTCGAATGATAGTTTCGGAATTTGGATTGGTATAATCTACCAGTTCTCTGCCCTCCTCCACCTTTGAGATATCCGGCAAGGTTATCAGATGATCATATAAGCGAATCTCCGCCTCTACGGCATCATTGCATGAAATCCAGTGCAAGGCTCCCTTGACTTTCTTGTTATCCGGCGACTGTCCACCCCTACTCCGTGGATTGTAGCTGCAAAGCAATTCCACGACTGCGCCATTTTCGTCGCGACGGGCTTCATCCACAGTAACAAGATAGGCATACTTGAGCCGTACTTCTCGTCCCGGGGCCATTCGGAACCATTTCTTTGACGCCTCATCCATGTAATCACTTCTTTCTACCCAAAGCTCCCCGGAAAAAGAAAGATTTCGATAGCCCAACTCCGGTTTATCCGGATGGTTCTCGGCAACAAACTCTTCCACTCTGCCTTTCGGCCAATTAGTTATTGTCAGTTTCACCGGATTGAGAACCGCCATACGCCGCGGCGCACTTTGGTTGAGTTCTTCTCGAACGTGAAAATACAAGAACTCCGTATCGACCAGGCTGTTCGCCTTGCTAACTCCGATTTCCTCGATAAATCTCTTAATCGCGGATGCCGGAAATCCTCTCCGTCTCATGCCCCGCAAGGTTGGCATTCTGGGATCATCCCAGCCCCGCACATAATTCCCCTCCACCAATCTGTGCAGATGTCTTTTGCTTAGTACGGCATGAGTGAGATTCAGAGGAGCAAACTCATATTGACGCGGCCTGCAGGGTACTGATGCATTTTCAATAAACCAATCGTATACGGCACGATGATTTTCGAACTCCAATGAGCAGAGAGAATGCGTGACACCTTCAATCGCGTCTTCATATCCATGCGCGAAATCGTACATCGGATATATGCTCCATTTTTTCCCCGTCTGATGATGAGACTCCTTTCTAATCCTATAAATTGCAGGATCGCGCATCAGGATATTCACATGGTTCATAGCAATTTTTGCGCGAAGAATGCAGGTGCCCTCTTCAAATTCTCCCGATTTCATTCTCTCCAGCAGACCGAGGTTTTCCTCAACACTACGATTACGATAGGGTGAATCCTTCCCTGGTCGGATTGGGGTACCACGATTTTCTATTATTTCCTCTGGACTCTGATTATCAACGTATGCCCTGCCGGTCTTAACCAGCTCGCAGGCCCACTCGTAGAACTGATCAAAATAGGATGAAGCATAACGAGGCTCGCCATCCCATTCGAATCCCATCCAGCATATATCCTCTTTGATGGCGTTTACAAACTCTTTGTTCTCCCTCTCCGGATTGGTGTCATCGTAGCGAAGCCGGCAGATGCCTCCAAATTCCCGTGCAATGGAGAAATTCAGAATAAATGCCTTGGCATGGCCAATGTGAAGATAGCCATTCGGTTCCGGAGGAAAACGAGTAACAACCTTTTTCACACGCCCCGAATCTAAATCAGCCTTAACTATGGAACGGATAAAATCAACTTTCTGCGTTTTCACGCTCATAACTTCCACTCGAATTTAAAGAATATATGGCTCGTCAAAGTTTGAGTCAACAAGTCAGTAGATGCATCTCCGCAAGGATTTCGATTTCCGCTATCCAGAAACCTCCGGCTAACCGCCAATCTAACCTTGTTTATCAGGATCTTCAATCAGTAATCCCTCGGATTCGAAGGTTCTTCTCAGCCAGGCATCGCCCTCCTCGCGCGAAGGGAAGGATCGACTTTGTACCGGCAGCCATCTGGTTGCAGGCGGCCCCGGAGCATGAGGCTCGCCCGCGCCTGCATGAAAGATCCACAAGCCACGGTTCTCATAAGGTTGCCAGGCTATATGAAACACATTGTCTAAATTCACATAGATGCCATCGTCGATTTCCAGAAACACAATTAGAACCTCCATCGAAAAACTCGGAAAGGTTGTCTGTGTAAGTCCTTTCTCACTGATCGTCTCCAAAACCAGTCATCTGTATAAATGTCAAAGAATCCCGCAGCTTTTCAACCATTGATTTGTGCCAATGACTATCGACACTGCAAAAACAAAATATTCGCAGCCTTCCCATTATGAGTTTAGCAACAAATCCTGAGGCCTGGAGCGCAAACTTAGGATGCTGCATCATCCAAAAAAACATACCCGCGATACTGAGCGATTTCTTACGATCGAAAAACTACAGCCTATCCCAGGGCATTCTTCAATCGCAATTCATGCAATATCTTGAAATTTTTCGGCACAGTTCGCCTTAACGGCCGGTTCTCGATAGGTTCAGGATGAATCCTTGAAAATCTGTGCCAATCCGGCCCCCTGGAAAAGCTCGGAAGCTTCTCATCATCCAGTTACCGGGACTCATTGTTGCTCTTTGCCGACAAATATGCTTAATGCATGTTCTTGAGAATCGCCCTGATGCCTCCCGTATTTCAAAACTCATTGAAATTCAGGTAAAAAACAAAGAGCGGTTTCTCACCCGGCGTTCCACTGACGGGCAGAAAGACGCTGTGACGCCATCATCGTCAGTTATTCGTCTTCTCGGGTTAGTTGCATTAAAACCAATCGGTCGGCATCGAGCTTTGCCTTAAACATATTGAATTCTATCAGTGTTCGATTGAGCTCCACCCTGTTGGAAAAAACGCCATAATCATCCATAAGTATCTCGCCAAGAAGTCGAAAGCTTTTTCGAAGACTCGTCTTTTGTTCCAAATCCTGAGTGTTAAGGGCCTTTGCCAGAATAGCGTGATTTATTTTTCGCTTATCAATTAGGAATTGACCAAAAAGTTTGCGATTATCCGGTTCCTCCATTGGCGTCTGCGTCTTTTTGGAATCCGGTGACGTTGGTTTTTTTTGGGGAATTGGCGGCAACTGATCTTTAATATTGAGCGCCTCTTTTCGCGCCATGATTGCAGCCTTAACTTTCTCAAAATCCACCAATGCACTGTTTAATTCCATCCTGTTTCGAAACACCTTGAAATCGTCCAGGAGTATCTGACCCAACAAGCGGGGCGACCCTCGGAGTATATTGCTTTTTTCCTTGTTCTGGATTTCCAGTGCAGCCTCCAAAACCTCAGGTTTTAATCGTCCTTTGCGAACCAGCCATTCACCGAAAACTGCTCGTTCACTAAAAGTTGCGCTCATGAATCACCAGTTTTCCCCAGATAACGTTCTAAAATGATGTCGTAATCATCCCTCCCTGCCTCCAGCTCTCTTTTCAGTTTTTCGAACTGTTCCTCATCAAGTCGCTCCAAGGCATCTTTACTCCATTTCTCCAATGAACGGCGCAACTTGGGATCTGTCAGAACATCCCCGAGATCCTTCAGCATCTTCCCCGTTTTTTCTCCCAGGGCTCGACCGGTATCCTCAATCGCCTCTTTGGGAATGGAGTCCAAATCGACACCGGTTGAGCTTTCAATTGCTCGTATAATTCTTTCTTTTTTTGCTGGGTCTGACAAAATCGACACCAATATCGCAATCCCACCGATTAAGACGATGAACAGGAAAATTTTTCTCAAGAATCTAAACCCCCCGCAATTCAATTCGCGAAATCATCTTAGCCATGAGGTATCAACACCGCTCCTGGCACCTTTCTACCTCACCCGCTTTTTTCCTTCGAGAGCCTCCAGATATTCGACACTCCTTCGTTCCGTATCCTGCATCCAGACTAATTTCAACCGTTCCTTATCCACAACATCCGCAGGCGCTTTTGATACAAAATTCTTATCCAACAGCTTATTTTTCTTCATCACAATTAGTTTTTTCGTTTTGTCGAGAGACACTCGAAATCTGGAGATAGCGGCGTTCACATCAATCAAATCACAGATAAAAACATGTGCCGTAAAGCCAGAACCGACAACCGCCACAGATCCATCCAGGGACTCTCCATTTTGCGATACGGCCAAATCATCAGAGCATGAGAGCATAGCAGCAACATCCCGGAATTCTTCCATCGCTCCCAGAACTTCCCTGGAGGCATCGATTCTCACTTTGGCGATCGTCGAAGAAGATATCGAGAATTCACTCCGGAGAGTGCGAATGCTGCTAACTATGTCCTTCAAGATGTTAAATGCCTTCTCTGCATCCTCATCTTCTCTTGTTGTATTTGTCTTTGGATACTCCGTAACAATCAACGCCTCCTTTCTATCGGGCAGCTTCCCCCATATCTCCTCCGTAATGAACGGAAGGAAAGGATGCAATAGTTTAAGTGATTCCTCCAGCATATACACAAGCAGGGTAACAGTTCGATTCTTCTCCTCCCTAGAGCCCTTATACAGTCCGAGTTTCGCGCATTCCACATACCAATCGCAGTAATCATTCCAGAAATACTCGTACACCGCATGGGCCATGTCGTCAAATCGATAAGTCACCATAGCCTCCTCTACTAAGCCAACAGCATTGTTGAAGCGATGAACAATCCAACGATCGACAGTATTCATTTCGACTTTTTCGAGGTTTACAAAACTTCTCCCTTCCAGATTCATAAGAACAAAGCGAGCGGCATTCCAAATTTTGTTAGCGAATCTCGAACCTATTCTGTTGGTATCCATATCCATCAGAATATCCTCTCCCTGTGCCGATATATAAGCCAGGGTGAATTTCATCGCATCCGCGCCATAGACAGCCACCACCTCCAAAGGATCAATACCATTCCCCAGGCTCTTAGACATCTTCCTGCCTTGTTTATCTCTGAACAAACCCGTAATGTAAATCTCCCGAAACGGAACCTTCCCCGTGAATTCCAAACTCGCCATAATCATCCGAGCCACCCAGAAAAAAATGATATCGTAAGCGGTAACAAGGCTCGTAGTAGGGAAAAAATGCTGCAAGTCATCAGACTCAAGCGGCCAGTCGAAAACGCTGAAAGGCCAGAGCCAGGAAGAAAACCAGGTATCTAGAACATCCTCATCTCTTTCCAAATCCATACAGCCGCATTTGGGACAAGAGGAAGGATCGGTGCGGAGCACAAGGAGTTCACCGCATTTTTTGCAAAGCCAGGCGGGAATTCGATGACCCCACCATATCTGCCGACTTATACACCAGTCTCGAATGTTCTCCAACCAATGCCGATAAGTATTCTCCCACTTCCTCGGGAAGAAAACCATTTCTCCCCTCTTCCAGGATTCCAAGGCTTTTTTTGCCAGCGGCGCCATTTTCACGAACCACTGATTCGAAAGAAAGGGCTCAACTACCGTATAACAGCGATAACAATGACCAACCTGGTGACGATACTCTTTGGAATCCACAAGTGCACCCTCTTTTTCCAAGCGTCGAGTTGTAAGCCGTCTGGCCTCGGCCACAGGATGCCCTTGAACAAACTCCGGCGCCGCCTCATTCATATTCCCAAGCTCATCAATTACGCGAATTCGTTCCAAGTCATGCCGTTTTCCAATTTCAAAATCATTCATATCATGGGCTGGTGTAATCTTCAGTGCCCCGGAGCCAAATTCCACATCCACATAGGAATCCGCAATAATTGGAATTTGTCTCCCGATAATCGGTATTTGAACCTTTCTACCAATAAGACCGCCATAGCGCCGATCGTTCGGATTTACTGCAACCGCTACATCGCCGAACATAGTTTCCGGCCTGGTTGTTTGAACGCTAATGCCTCTAATTTCTATCCCATCCTGCTCTATGAGACTCTCCCCATCGGAAAACGCATAAAAAATCTCCCACAACCTACCCTCCTCCTCTTCATGTTCAACCTCATCGTCCGACAGGGCTGTGCCACACGAAGTACACCAATTCACAAGATACTCACCCCGATACAATAAATCCCGTTCCCAAAGATTTACAAAGGCTTCACGAACCGCACGCGAATAGCCCTCATCCATAGTAAAGCGCTCCCTTTCCCAATCACAAGACACCCCGATACTCTCTAACTGCTTCTTGATAATCCTATGATGCTCATCCTTAACCTTCCAAGTCTCCTTGATGAATTCCTCCCTATCCAAATCCACTCGTTCGACTCCCCGCTCTTTCAATCTCCGTTCAACCACATTGTGAGTCGCAATACCAGCATGATCCGTTCCGGGAACCCAAAGAGTCTCACGTCCCTGCATTCGCCAGTATCGAATCAGGATATCCTGCAGCGCACAATTCAACCCGTGCCCCATGTGCAAATCACCGGTAACATTGGGCGGCGGAATCACAATGACAAAATTCCCATCCCCTGCACGAGGCGAAAAATATCCTGCATTCTTCCACATATGGTAGATTCTCTCTTCAAAATCCTCAGGATTATAAGATTTCCGCAGCTTAATCGCTTCCATAGCAATATCTCCCATAAATATACTCCGGCAATACTAACTCAGGCATCCTATCAGAACCAGATGCCAAGAAAGCAAGCCATGGTTGGAAGCACCTCAGTCTCCACCGTTTCGATATCATCAAAACAAAGCACTACTTCTAATGACAATGAGAAATAAGCATAGCACTTAAAAAATGAATAATCTCAAGCGAAGAGTTCAAGTTTCGAGTTCCACATGCTCCCTATCGACTTCCAAGTCGCTGCAAGCCGCGGGAATCACACTGTAGCGAATGAGCAGCGACAGGCGCGCCTGGCATCTACACCAAACAGACAGCGGCGTATAAGCAGGCAGCTATCGGAATTCCGACGCTTCAACCCCTGCGTTTTCAGCTAGTCTCACACTTGAACCGCTCCCTATTGGCGAGCGCGCTCCCTACGAGATTCTCTGCGAATCTCCATCTTCTTATAATAATCTGCGGATTTCTTTATTAGAGAAATATCCGGACAATAAATCTTGTTATCGACAATCGAGAGATCCTTTCTTTCAAGTAAAGTCGTTATCGCGCCGCGTCCCGCATCTTTTGCCAATCCCAGCATGTTAATAAGCTCGTTCGGTCCAAAACCAAAAGTATGGGCCTGGCGAGAAGATATATCCTTCCTCTCCTTTTCAAGCTCCAGCAACAGGCTGTCATACAAGCGGCCGATGGGGTCTTCTATCAGGGTATTTCGAAGCTGGCGATTCAAATTCCATATCCTTTCGGCTAACGAAGAAGTGAGTCTGGAAATCATTTTGGGCTGTTCCACCACCATACCCTTGAAGTTCGCCCGATTAACAGCCATGATAATCGAGTCTTCGTGGGCAATAGCCGATGCACTTCGCGGCTTATTCTCAAGTAGAGCCATTTCACCAAAAATATCGCCCGACTTCAGCAATGCCAACAACACCTCATTGTTATTGACAATCTTCGTAATTCGAATACTCCCCTTCTGGATAATGAAAAGTTCAGGACCGCCTTCACCCTCCGCGAACAGCATAGTGTTCTTTGGATATCGACGAATAAACTGAGACGTATCGGGATTGAGATTGGCCGTTTTCGCATACGGTTTTATTTTCGCCATCCTCTGACTTGCAAGTTCTACATTTGAACCGTTGGGATTGGCTTCGCAATACTTGTAGTAAGCATAATAAGCCTGATTGAACTGACTCTGTTTCGCGTAGTATTCGGCCACATGGAATAGATGTCTTTCATCAACCTCTGCGGAACTTTTGAATGTCAAGCGGGTAAGGGCTTGATCTAACTGACGAACCTGACGTGAGAATCCGTTGATAATCTTCATAGCCACTGGCGTGTTTCGCTTTATCAAGAGAGAGTATTGGTCGGATCGAACAGTAATCAAAGTGCAATCATCCAGGGCAACGGCATTGTCGATGTGATTGTGGCTGCTCATCGTGGACACAACACCGAAGAAATCACCGGGTTTGAGAATGGACTCATCTTCCTCCTCTGGAATTTTTAAGTCTTTCTCAATTCTCACCCTGCCGGAGCGTATTATATAAAACAGCTTCGCGTTTTTTCCTTCAATGGTGATATAGGCACCCTTATTGTAAGCGACCAGGCCCAATTGTAAGGGATTACTCATAGCAACTCCAAAAAGTACCTGCATAAAAGCGGATGCACCCTGGACACAAAACTCTTTGATTCATACATGGACAAACACCGTCAAAACCCCGCGAAATCCAAATCTCACAACCATTCTAAGGATCAACTGTCGGCACCGTCAAGCAATTAGCAATTTCAGCTTCTCTAATACACAGGAAAACGATTACACAACTCCTTCACCTTGCCGGCTAACACTCCAAGCTTAACCTCATCTCCATTGGATTTTAACGCTTCAGCAATATAGGATGCCACTTCCGGCATATGGGCTTCCCCAAGTCCCCTGCTGGTAATGGCCGCCGTTCCCACTCTGATGCCTGAGGTAATACCAGGCGGTTTCGGATCGTAGGGAATCATATTCTTGTTCACAGTTATGCCGGCAATATCCAGCCATTTCTCCGCCTTTCTGCCACTGACATTCATGGAACTCAAGTCCACCAGCATCAGATGATTGTCCGTACCACCCGAAACAAGTCGCAGCCCGTTTTCAACGAGATGGCTGGCCAGGGTACTGGCGTTACTCTTCACCGACTTCTGATAGGTTTTGAAGTTATCTCCCAGTGCCTCATTAAAAGAGGCAGCCTTTGCTGCAATAATATGCGGTAGAGGACCTCCCTGGAGCCCGGGGAAAACTACGCTGTCGACGATTTCTCCTAAATTTTTGACTTTCCCCGACTGTTTTGCGGTAATACCCATGTCGTTATCGAGAAGCTTGCCGATTAAAATCAAGCCGCCCCTGGGGCCGCGAAGAGTTTTATGGGTGGTGCACGTGGTAATATGAGAATGAGGCACTGGAGACGGATGTTCGCCTACGGCCACCAACCCCGCGATATGGGCCATATCGGACACCAGCAGGGCGCCCGCCTCATCAGCTATCTCTCGGAATTTCTTGAAATTCAATGTGCGAGGATAGGCCGACGCGCCGGCTACAATAATCCGCGGTTGATGTTTAAGAGCCAATTCGCGCAGATTATCATAATCGATTGTCTCGCTATCCCTGCCAACCCCATAACTAACGATATTGTAGTCGATTCCCGAGAAGCTAACCGCCGATCCATGACTAAGATGTCCACCCTGGGAAAGTTCCATGCTCAGAATGGTATCGCCATGCTTCATCAACGCTCGATAGGCGGCCATATTGGCACCGCTGCCGCAATGCGGTTGAACATTTGCGTATTCCGCGCCGAAAAGCTGTTTGGCTCTCTCTCTTGCGAGGTTCTCAACTATGTCCACATACTCGCAGCCGCCATAATAACGTTTAGACGGATACCCCTCGGCATACTTGTTTGTAAGTATCGAACCTGCTGCCTCAAGTACAGCTTGCGATACGTAGTTCTCCGAGGCAATCAACTCCAAACAGTTCTGCTGACGGGAGAGCTCCAGCAATATGGCCGCATTTAATTCCGAGTCCGATTCAACCAGATGTCGTCTATCAAGCAAGTCATTTCTCCATTTCCAAGTATATCGCGGGACAGGATAGCCTGCGAGAGTTCTGCTTGCAAGTAGTAGATTTACCGGCGGAGCGCCGTTACCTCGGGAACGGGCCAGTTGCTTCGATAGCTTTCAAGATTGCCGGAAAGTTCTTCATAAGCGCCTTGAAGCGTATAAATCTCCTTTGCCCTGCGTAATCGCGGCTCAGGTTGTAATGCCGACGAGCTTAAGATACCTCTGGAAAAGGCTATATGCCTTCCCTCAAGGGCTCCGAAATAATAGTCGGCAGATTCGGCCAGTTTGATGCCGGAATCCCCCAGTGCCGAATCGACAGGAATCCATCCAATCCCATTTATCCATATTTCGCTCCACCACCAGAGTCGAGTACTCAGATCATCCAGAATGAGAATCCCCCCCACCGGACGAGCCGGAACGCCTGCGGCCCTTGAGATAGAGGTGAACAATAAACTGTAACCAAAGCTGTCGGCTGAGTCACTCGATATATACTCTTCAAGAGATTGGCTTTTTGAGTTCTCATCAAACGAGAATTTATTGATTACATAGTTATATATGCTTTGGGATTTAGACCAATTGCTTCGTTTGTTTGCCGCCAAACTGGAGCCTAGCTCAGCAACTAAATCCGGCTTAATCCAGTTATCCTGAGCAAGTCCGGCTATAATCTCAGGGTGGGAGGGATCGTATGGAGTTTCTCTGCTGATGCTTACTTCAACCGAGTGGGTTTTCAGGAAAATCTGCCTGACTATACTGACGCTCTCGTCGTTATCCAGGTTTTCCAATCGATAGAGGTTCAGATTGCCTTTCGCATTGATAGGTGAATATGGCTTCACGCTGTAAGCATCCAACACCACCACATCCCCTTGGCCAATGCCAGCCGACGGAGAAGGTATGTGGAGATAAAGCGCATTCCGGGGAAACGATTTAACTTCGGTAATGGCAATTTTCTGCCGCAGCGACCAGCGGAATGCTTCGCCCTGCAAGATTTCTCCCGCATCTTCGATGAGCTCCACCGAAAATGGATTGCTGAACGTAGTCCCCTTTTGGAGGTAAATATTTCCGCTCGATGTGCCTTCGGGAATCCAGAACTGAACGGCATTTTCGGTCCATTTGCCAATATTGTGCGCTTCTACGTAAAGTCTGAGATCCGGTTCTTCCGCACTCAAACGCAATGATGTATCCCGACTGTTCAGCCAAATACGTCCGCTGCCGCGTTTATCTCCAAAACCCTCTCCATGCAAGGTTATGAGTTCCCCAATCCGGAGATTCTGAGGTTCGGCGTGTTTGATATAAGGCGCTCCAGGAAGCCAGGGACCGTACTCAATTTTTGGGAAACGGGTCTCATCACCGAGAACCATCCCGTTGGAAACGCCGGAACGGGTTTCAACCTTGACGATTGCCGTGCCGTCGTTGCGGGGAACCTTTGCCAGAATGCGATTATCTTCCCATTCCAGGACGTTGGCAGAACTGAGTGGAAAGGAACCGATGAAAAGTTTCGAGCCATCCAGGCCTTTCCCAAAAGTTTTTCCTCGAATCTCTATCTGATCACCCGGGGCGGCCGCAAGTTTGTTCAACTCAAGGATTACTGGCTTTCTCTGATATTTAATAACTAACACAAAAAAGGTACCTGCAACCGCGCATAAGAACACCACGGTTGTCCAGCGAGAAAAAACAGTGCTTTTCACTTGATTGCGGATGACTCCTTTGAAAGATCGAATTGAACGGCGGAATCCAGAGCTGATTCGATGGCATCGCGATCTTCCTTGCTCAGAGTATCCAGGTAGGGTGTCACCTCGACAGCCATCCGAATTTCCACATCTTCGACAAGTTCGGATGAACGACCCAGAGGGTAATAGTATAATGCATCCCGATATTCCACCGTGAGGCTTGTGAGCGAACTCGAGTACTCCGAACCAACCCGGATTTCACTTCTGGCCACAAGAAGCAGCTTGTTTTCTTCGGCAGGATAAAGAGTGAATTCCACCTTGAGGTGTGAATCTTCACCGTGTAGACGGAGCTCCACTGGTCGTCCCGGAACCGTGATTTTTTTCACCTTGGCTTCCCATGTTCCGGCCGGATTGTCGGGTATACTGGCCTCCACATCGATTAGCAGGTACAGAGCCTCTCGAAGAAGCTTCCCGACGTCAATGGAATCTGCTGTTTCCTGCGCTCCAGATGCAACTGATACACAAAGGAACAGAAACACTTCCGGAAAAAACCGGAATTTGATGGGCGATACTGGCGATACTATCAAGGTTCTCCCTCTATAACGGCTGATCGAATCATTAGGGGATCGCCAAGTCGAGTAAAGGTTAGGGGCAAGGTGTGTATCGAGCTTATATCTGAATTTGTTCTTGCCTCCTCCAAGTAGCTAAGTAAACTCTCCAATTCACTCGGGGAAATTGAAAATGTTATCACCGTGGGCTCATGGGAAAATACGCGATCTCCGTCTATGGATCTGGAGACGAAATTCAACACTCCAAGAATTGAGATTAGTATGAGCGCGGCAACAGCCAGCGGCAGGGGAACCTCTATTCGTCTGGGACCGCTAATTCGCGCTAATCTCGCCTTTCCCACATAATTCCAGAACTTGCGATAATGATCCGCATTATTGTCGATTGTGGGTTCCTGCAGGCCCAGAATCTCCCTCTGGAATTCAAACATGTGCAGCGTCGAACGGCATGCCTGGCAGAACTGAATGTGTCTGCTAAGTGGTTTCCGCCGGCGTTCCGATAGTTCCCCATCGAAGTACACTGAAAGCTTATAAGCGTTAGGGCACATATAAATCTTCCTTCTTCAGATATTTTGACAAATGCTGCCTGGCGCGAAAGATTCTAATTTTAACATTGTTTTCGGAAATGTGTAGTATCTGTGCAATAATCGAATAGGGGTATTCGGCGTATGCTTTCAATATCAGGGGCACTCTGAGTTTATAGGGCACTTTAAGGAGGGCTTCCTGAACATATTTTCGTGATTCGTCGGATAGCGTAGCAATCTCACCTTGGTTTAATGATTCGCGCATTGGTTTGCTGGCAATATCCAGGTAGGCTTTTCGTTCGCGGCGAATTCTCTTCTCATGGCTTAAGGCCAAATTCTTTACCACCCGTATCAGCCAATACCTCGCTTCTATGCCTTGGGGTAATCGCTTCCTTCTTTCGTAGTATCTTAGAAACGTTTCCTGGCAAAGCTCCTCGGCCACCTCCGAGGAATCGCAAATTCTACAAGCTATCCGTAGCAATTGCGTATAGAAATCGTCAAAAAGCTCCGAAAACACCTGGTTGTCAGCGTCTCCTTCATTCTTAGATAGCAGCCGGGGAATCAAGGGGTTACTCTGGGATTTTGAGTTTGGACATCAAAGTTTTTCCAGTTTGGGACCGCTCGGGCGATCGCTTACCTTCCATCCCAGTTTAAGGAGAGTATCCCTAATCTGATCGGCGGTGGTCCAGTCCCCGGCTTTTCTGGCTCTTTGGCGCCTGTCTAACAATTCGTTCAGTTCTCCGTTAAGCTTTTCGGAATTTTCCACGCTGATATTGGCCAGATCGAGGCCAAAAACCTTATCCATTTCAAGGACTGTAGACAATTTTTGCTCCGGAGAAGTATTTCTATCCTTCAGAAGCAACCACAGCTCCGCCAACGCTCTTGGGGTGTTCATATCTTCTCCGAGAGCTGCACGGAAAGATTTTATTCTGGCTGTTCCACTATGCCCGAAATCATCCTTACTTCCTGTGACTGCGTTCACTGTGTTCGCAAAGTTCGAATCGCCTGTTTCCGAATTAACGCCCCCTCCGGTTTTTCTGGCTTCGATGTCTTCTTTCAGTGAGCCAACGCGATGGTTCAGGGATTTCCTGGCCATGCGGGCGTTTTCGAGGGACTCCTGGGAGTATATAAGCTGAGTACGATAATGACCACCCAATATGAAGTAGCGGTAGTCGAGGGGATGAAAGCCCATATCGCAGAGGCTTTGAAGTGTGATGATTTCGCCTTCGCTTTTCGACAGCTTCTGATTCTTCATAATGAGGAATTCGTTATGTATCCAATAGTTTACCCAGCGGTGACCCAAAACGCCTTCACTTTGAGCAATTTCATTAGTGTGATGAACCTGGATATGATCTACCCCTCCCGTGTGTATGTCTATTCGTTCACCTAAATATTTTGTGGACATTGCGGAGCACTCAAGATGCCAGCCTGGATAACCTCGGCCCCAGGGGGAATCCCATAGCATGGCTTGATGTTCGAATTTACCCTTAGTGAACCAAAGTACGAAATCCAGCGGATTGTGTTTATTTTCATCGATATCCACCCTGCTGCCATGCTGCAGATTCTGCTTGCCGATTAGAGCCATTCGACCGTATTCGGGGTATTTGGCAGTATCAAAGTAGACGTTTCCGCTCTCTACGTAGGCTAGTTTGCGTTCAATTAGACGTTGGACCAGCTCGATCATCTCGGGGATGTGTTCAGTGGCTCTGCATGCGATGTGAGGGAGAAGTATGTTCATGCGTTCTATGTCTTTGAAGAAGGCCTTAGTGTAAAAATCAGCTATTTCCCATACGGACATTTCTTGTCTTCGAGCGCTCTCCAGCATTTTGTCTTCGCCGCTGTCGGCGTTGTCGCTCAGATGTCCCACGTCTGTTATGTTCATTACATGCTTTACCTGATAGTCGAATAGAGTGAGGGTGCGGCGCAGTATATCCCAGTGAGTATAGGCTCTGAGATTGCCTATGTGGGCGTAGTCGTAAACTGTCGGACCACAGCAATACAAGCGTACTTTGCGAGGTTCGATGGGTATGAAATCCTGGAGTTTGCGGCCATCAGAATTATGAAGTTGAAGTGTTTCAGTATGCATATTGCTCATCTCCTAAAATTGGGGGTGGCATGTTATAGTGCCGGATTGCCCACTTTATATTCTTCCGGCGACACTTCCGCGCTCGATGCTGTCTCTTCCAGCATGTCTCTATGTCAAGATGCTGAAACTTAGAGTGCTGTGCTCGAAGTTACAACTTCCACTGATGCTTTCTTGTTCGCTGATACAGCATTTGATTGAGAATTCTGCCTCATGTTGCCCCTGTCGATTCTTAGGCATAGTATTATAGTGTGCCAAAAATAACTGAATCGATGAATACATTCAACATCAAGGGACCCCTTCTCGAACGGGAACCCATGTGGAGTCATACAAGCTTTTCGGTAGGGGGGAATTCGGACTTTTTTGCCGTTCCGGCTGATTTGGAAGATCTTCGTAATTTGCTCGCTGATGCACGCCATGCGGATTTAGAGAAGTTTATCCTCGGGGGAGGTTCGAATTTATTGGTAGCTGATTCTGGAATTCGGGGTTTGGTTATTGATATGAAGAATTTCGACTCATTTGAATCTCAGGGAAAAACCTTGGTGTTGGGTTCGGGTTTGTCAGTGTCGGACGCCGCATGGCGTGCGGGCTCGATTGGAATGGCTGGCCTGGATTTTCTCTTTGGAATGCCGGGGACAGTCGGGGGAGCCCTTTGGATGAACGCCAGATGCTACGGCGCACAGGTATCAGACTTTGTGGCTTGGGTTGAAGTGATGGATTGGGAAGGCAGAGTTGAAAGAATGGTGGTACCTGAAGATGAGTGGGGCTATAAGAAATCCTTGTTTCAGAGAGGTGAATTCATAATTATCAGGGCTGGATTTGACATTGTTCAAAGCAATTCGGAGGCGCTGCAACGTGCAATGCTGGGCAGAAGAGAGAATAGGCTTTCGAAGGGGCACTATAAGTTTCCTTGCGCGGGCAGCGCATTCAAGAACAACAGGAAGTTCGGGGTGCCATCGGGGGTTTTGATAGATCGTTGTGGCATGAAGGGCTATAGAGTCGGTGGCGCAGCAGTATCGACTTGGCATGGAAACATCGTTATCAACGATCGAGCTGCCATCGCCACAGACATTGAGATGATTCTGCTCGCGGTTGCCAAGCGTGTCGAAGTCGAGATGGGGATTCGTCTGGAGCGAGAAATTCTGCTGGTTGGAGATTGGAAGAATGGGTGAGAACTTAGATGGACTGATGCAGTTTCTTGAACTCGATGACAATAAGTTTCAGGAAGCGCTGAAAAACCTGACTGTGGCGGATTTGGCTGGAAGGTGGTACGAACTCGATGATCAGCAAGCGCTCAAGTTCTTTTTGGCCTTGAGACAGGAGACTCGAGGCGAATTGATCGCTGAACTCTCAAATGTCGAACAGAAAACCCTGGTGGCAGCGCTTTCGATTCAGGCTACTCGGGATTTGCTTGAGGTTATGGATCCTGATGATCTTGTCGATCTCATTCAACAGGTTTCCCCGGAAATTCGGTTGGAAGTGATAGGCCAATTGAGCGAAGAGGTTCGCAAGGAGGCGGAATTCTTACTGCGCTTCGATGACGATGATGCCGCCGGCCAAATGACCACGCGTTATGCTGTTATTAGAGCGGATATCACCGCGAATCAGGCTCTTGCCTTTCTCCGTCGTGCGCCAGAGGAGCTCGAAACTATTTACTATGTTTATGTCGTGGACAGCTTGCAGAGATTGATCGGAGTTGTTTCTCTGCGACAGATTTTAATGACTGCGAATGATGTAAAAATTGCCGATGTAATGAAACGCAGCATTGTCAGTGTCCGTGAGGATACTGATCAGGAGGAAACGGCTAAGGTTCTGGAAAGTCATGGTTTAATTGCTCTTCCCGTCGTTGACAGATGGAACCGACTTCTGGGTATCGTAACTTTCGATGACATGATTGAAGTTATTCGCGAGGAGCAGAGCGAGGACATTTATCGCATGGGTGCTATTGGGGGGGGGGATGCGGAGTTTTATCTCGAATCATCGATTATGCGACTTATCTGGCGTCGCTTGCCGTGGTTGGTGCTTCTACTGGTAGTGGGAACGATTACTACCAATGTCCTGGCTGGCTACGAGCTTCTAATTGGCAGGTTTGCCTTTCTCGCACTGTTTATCCCGGTAATAACTCAGACAGGAGGTAATTCCGGTACTCAATCGTCAACGTTGATAATACGAGGACTCGCAATCGGCCATCTGCATTTTCAACTAATCGGCAGGGCGCTCTCAAAGGAACTTGCCACGGGAGTAGTGATTGGTTTAGTGACAGGCGGAATAATCTTCCTGCGAGGTTTTCTTCTTCCACCAGAGCTCGAAAAAATGGAAGCTCTCGCTATTGGTATTTCGCTGGCGTCGGTGGTTTTTTTTGCAACTTCCATGGGCTGTCTGGTGCCATTCATTATCAGCCGTTTAAAGGGCGATCCGGCGGTGGCCGCAGGCCCAATGATGACCACTATAATTGACATCGCGGGGCTTACCGTCTATTTCGAAGTTGCAAAACTGCTGCTCACCTGATACGGGCGCTGTTCCACCAGTTTTTCCCGCTAGCCCAAACGCCTGGCAAGGGCCCATTCCAGAAATGCTGCATGGATTTGCCAGGAATTCTCACCATAGCCTCCAGCTGTAAGCCACAGAGAGGGAACCCCGATGTGCTCAAGGAACAAATAAGTGAGTCTGTCCCTTTGCGTTATTTCTTCGAAGCTGAGATTGAGAAGTTTTGTAGAAGGTAAGGCATCGTTCTCCCAGGGATCCGCGCCTGCTAAAACAATCGCCAAATCCGGTTTGGGACCCGATTCCAATTTCTTGTAAGCCATCTCGAGTCGCTCCAGATAGCGCTGTTCTTCACCGCTCTCGACTGGAATATCGATATCGCTTGGAATCCAAGAAGGATGGTTGTTTGATAGCGAACCATCGATGGGCCAGCCTCGGGCCATATGAATGCTCAAGGTTGTAACTTCCTTTCTATCTGCAAATATGGCGGCTGTACCATCGCCTTTGTGGGCATCTAAATCTATAACCCAAACTCCATTTACAACCCGCTCAGTCTGCAGTTTGCAAATTGCCAGAGCTGTGTCGTTTAGCGGACAGAATCCATGACCAAAATCCCGATGTCCATGATGAGCACCTCCGCCAAGATAGTGACAAAAGCCCGTATCCAAGGCAATTCTGGATGCCCTATAGGTTCCAGCCTCCATTTTCAGCAGACGGGGTACTAGGTCTCTCAAAGGTTTTGAGGCATTTTCCGGTTTCCAACGATTATGAGTGCCATCGGAATTTATTAGTTCAAAACCAGATATCAACCTTTCTTCCGCTCTCAAATCAAAAAAACCACTGGCATAATCCCAGGCGTTCACTCTCAGCAAGTCATTGAGAGTGTATATATCCTCGAATCCTTCGATTAACCAATTGGATCCTGCACCCTCCAATTTGCGGTTTCCGCTTAAGGCCGACAGTGTATTAGACTTCTTTGAATCAAAGGTTGGGATTTCAATGCCAAAACTTGGAAAATCCAGTTCCGTTCTTTTGTCAAATAGAACCATGGGGATATAGTCTCAAATTCTAATAGCAAGGTCCATCTGGCTTGTCTCGATCATCAAGGCAACACACGAGCCCCGGAAACAGCTCGAACGGGTGACAATGGAATTGCATATGAAGTTTCACGATGCAACAGTAAATGGAAAACAGACTGGACAGCTGCAGCGGCACTTCTCAACATCTCTCTATTTAAGTATGCAAAACACTTCCACAAGCACTTCATTTAGAAATAGATGGCCTTTGTGAGAAACCACAGGTCTCGAAAATCGAATTGCGTTCGGTTAAGGCTCGATATCCCCGGTGTGTGTATGAAAATCTCGAATGCCCTCTAAAACTGATCATAAAAACTCGAAGCTAATTGACAGAATGCTGTATACTTGAAATATGAACACTTATAATTCCAATTAGGTGAAGATATTATGCAAAAAAAATTTGAAACAGACGACAGCAAACTTCAAGTAAGATTTCCAGTAGCTTTGAAGCTTATAATCATTGTCTCGCTAATCGTCATCGTAGCGATGTCTGTTCTCACTTATATTTCTCTAAGCTTTTTTGAAAGAGAAACGAAGAACAGGATAAGAGATAACAATATCTCACTGTCTCAAACGGTTGCTAATCAATCTGAAAAAGAAATTCTCCAACTACTCAATTCCGCTAATCTACTATTTCAAATTGGTTTGACATCCAGTGGAGAAGTTTCGCTGGTTGAAGATTTCTTCGCCAATTCCAGATCGCTGATTTTTGTCGGTATACCAGGCAATGATTTCAATTTCTCCAATCGGGATTGGTTCAGAACAAACGGTATATTCAATGAATCAGCCATTCTCAACAGTATCATAGCAACCCATTCTGAAATTGTTGATAAGACTCGAGGCGGCGAAACATTTATTATAAACGTATCCCCGTTGATACCCAATTTGGATTCCCCGGTTATTGCATTGTTCACGCCTTTTCTATTTGGGACTGAAAGGCAAGCTTTTGTAGTGTTAGCCGATGTGGGCGCAAGCTTTGCAGAGAGCGTGCAAACTCAAGAAGGTTTTACAACCACGATGATTATCAACTCCGAAGGAGAGATACTGGCGCATCCAGATTTCGCAAGGGTATTGGGAGGTGAAAATATACGAAATTCCGAAATATTCGAGAAAGTTTATTCACAGGGTGTACCAAGGGGTCAAATAATTTACGAAGAAAAAACAGACGAGGGATTGGTTAACGTGATGGGTTCATTCGCCCTGATATCAGTCGGTGATCTGAGTGTTATCACCACGGTTAGGGAGACAGATGCGTTTGCTGTCGTAAAATCAATTCGAGTATTGAATTGGACTCTCCTTGGCATCGTACTCTCTTTTGCGATACTCGGAATCTATTTTTTCTCGCAAAGCCTTTCCAATCCTCTCAAGGAATTGGCTCTTGCGACGGTGCAAATAAAAATTGGGAACTACAATACCATAATACGCCCGAGAACTAGGGATGAAGTTGGTCAGCTGGCTCGTAGCTTTTCTTCGATGGTGCCTAGCCTGATGGCCAGAGAACGCCTGTTCCAGAAGACAGAGGCCTTCGTCAATAAGCAAGTTGCCCAGATGATAGATGATGATACCCTCCCCGAGTATGCTGAAACCAAGGAGGTAACGGTTTTCTTCTCCGATATCAGGAATTTTACTGCCAAGAGCGAAGCAATGGGAAATCCGCAATTGGTTATAAACAATCTCTCTGAATACTTCAGAATCATGGTGCCCTGCGTAGAACAGACTCAGGGCACTGTTGACAAGTTTATTGGAGACGCAGTAATGGCCGTGTGGGGAAGCATGCACGAACTCGAAAATTCTGCCGAAAATGCGATAAACGCCTCGCTGTTGATGAGATCGGCGCTTAGAAAATTCAATGTTGACAGGGGTAGTGTTGAACGACCCATTTTCCAGATTGGTTGCGGCTTAAACAGTGGTTCAGCCACCGTGGGGATAATGGGCGATCCATCGAGCAAAATGGAATGGGCTCATATGGGAGATACTGTCAATCTAGCCAGTAGAATTGAAGCTCTAAACAAGCCGATGGGCACTGATATCATCATATCACAATCAACAGCCAGTCGCGTTGAAGGCATCTTCAGCATTGTCCCCTTGAAGAGAATCAAGGTTAAGGGCAAATCCAAGCCGCAGCTACTCTATGCGGTTCTCGGACGCATGGACGACGAGACCCGACCCAGGTCCCTTGGCGAATTAAGAGCCATGGTTGGCATTACCAACACTTTCGGAGCATCTTCTGATTCAGAGGAGCATGAAGTCAAATATGAAATTCTCGATTCGTAATACTCTCGTAACCATATTACTGTTATCTTCGGCGGCACTCTTCGGATGGCTTTTCCAACGCGAACTCAATAGAACAACCGAGTTCGTAGATGGAATTGCGGTTGGGGAAATAATAGAAGTTCGGGGCCAGGTGCAGCGGCGTTTTAACAGGCAAAGCAAGTGGGACGCCATCATTGAAGACGAAGAGATTTTTAATCTTGATTCCGTCAGAACCATGAAAGGCTCCAATGCCATCATTTTCCTCAAAAAAACAGACGACAAGGGCAATGAGGTTTTCGACGAAATAATGATGGGATCCGATACGTACATAGTATTTGATCTT
>UWYT01000176.1 GCA_900608495.1 Olavius algarvensis spirochete endosymbiont
TGGCCATAAGGCTAAACAGAACATGCGTTATTGCTAGTAGGCTTCCTGCCTACTATTCGCTTCGGCGCTTTGGGCGCCTTCGCACAATAACGTATATTCTGTTCACTTGGCTTTGCCAGCTCTCTCTTTTGGCTCCCTTTGCGCACTCCCTTCGCCTACCGGCCAAGGGAACGGGGGCCCAGGGGGGGCGGGAAAACTGATGGGCTTCCACTTGGACTATGTTGAGGCAAATGCAAGGATTCCAGGCTCCTAGGGCATTTCCTCACAATAGGTTTCTACTTCTTTCTTAGAGGATAAAGTCTTCTCTTCAGAGAGTTTTTGCGCTCCTCTACTAAGGGGCCATGGTTTGGGCTTTGGCTCCTGTGGGGGGAGTCTCTCCAGGCTTTGAGCTTTAGCCTGTTGATTGTGTTAGTTTTCTTACATTAGGTTTCTATTTTTTCTCACCATGTTCTTAGGCTAGTCCCCTTAGTCGGAGGGATGG
>UWYT01000064.1 GCA_900608495.1 Olavius algarvensis spirochete endosymbiont
CATCCCTACGACCCCATCACGTGCCGTCGGGCAAGGTGCTTACCACCCCCGCCGGTGTGATTTTCCGGATGTGGTGATTGCTAAAATCTGCCACATAGACATTGCCGGATGAGCCCACAGCCACGCCGTAGGGGCGGTTAAACTGCGCCGTGGTGCCGGTGCCATCAGTATAACCTGGAGTGCCATCGCCGGCTATGGTGCTTACCA
>UWYT01000063.1 GCA_900608495.1 Olavius algarvensis spirochete endosymbiont
ACTAGCAATAACGCATGTTCTGTTTAGCCTTATGGCCATGGATGGCCAAAGGGCGGCTTGGCTGGCTCGGGATTCGTTGGGGGCGCTGTATTCCTCCCTTCGGCATCTCTTTTCAAGGCCGTAAAGGGGGCTTGGGATGAACTGGGGGGCAGATTGGCGCAGGCGGTGTAAGATGAGGCGAACAAGGCAGTTGCTAATAAAAGCCAAAATTAGGGCTTCAGACCTTAGTTTTGACT
>UWYT01000246.1 GCA_900608495.1 Olavius algarvensis spirochete endosymbiont
AAAACCCCTATGCCACAGCAACTGAAGGAATCTCCGTTAACCGCTACAAGTACATTGGGCTCGTATTATGTGGATTGCTCGCAGGAATCGCCGGCGCATTTCTTTCGACAGATCACCTCAATTTGTTTGTTAGAGAAATGACAGCGGGAAGAGGATACATCGCTGTAGTTATCAATATCCTCGGGAACTACAACCCCATCGGAATCCTTATGGGCAGCTTAATCTTCGGGTTCGCGGAGGCGTTACAGATTAACCTTCAGGGTTACGGAGTGCCGTCTCAGATTATTCAAATGATCCCTTATCTGATCACGATCGCAGTGTTGGTGATTGCAGTTCGCAATATCAGAGCCCCGAAGTCGATTGGACAACACTTTACAGAATCTAGATAGGAAATTAGGAAATGGAAACTCGTATACTAACTGATCGCCAAAAAGTTCATACGTCTTACCCCGATATTGCGGAACTCAACGGTACGCTTTTTGCCGTATGGCAGGAAAGTGATGGCTTGAAGGAAAGCGCCAAATTGTATCGTATCCCGGACGGCAGGAGTCCGGAATGCGTCGCGACACTCAATAATGAATCCAATCTGGCGTTCACACCAAGGATTGAATGCATCGGTGACAGCTTGCTCACTGTCTGGTCGGAAAAGGATGGCCAGGAGTGGACCGTGTATGCTCAGTCCTTCGACGGTTCCGTTCTCGGGAATAAGAAAACACTCGACAAAGCCGAAGGAGCATTCTTTCCGAGCATACTCAAAGGATCCACAAAACAAGAAACCTGGTGTTTCTGGACCGTCCTCGATAACCATCGCGGATCAATTCGGGCAATGAACCTCGATGGTAAAACGTCCGGAACCATTCGGATGTCAACGGGTATATCACAGGCGTGGCGACCCGAGGCCGTCGTTGGAAATGACAACGCTATTTGGGTAGTCTACGACGGAGAGAACGGGGGAGGGTACGATATTTACCTGCAGCGGATTGTTCAAAACTCCGATGGAAAACTCGAGGTGAGCGAACCATTCATCGTAAGCTATTCCCAGTACTGGGCGACATGTCCTGCCATTGTACCCCTGAATGATTCAGTTCTCATCTCTTGGTACGAGTCCGCTCCATCTAATGAAAACCTGTACTGCAGCGCAGAAGTGCTTCATGTGGGAGGATCCTTTGTCAGACGAAGCGCCCAGAAGATTGACATGACCAATAACTGGTATTGCTGGGATGAACTCGTCCGCAACGAGGTGTCTGACAGCACGTACCTGCTTTTTTCGCGCGGGTGGAAAAAAACTGGGGTCCGAGAGTATCAAAACGGAGCATGGTCGGCTGAATGGCTAATTCCGTCTGACGGTGATTTTGCCATTAGAAGAGTTCGTGCAACGGTGCATAATGGATGCTTAGCTGTTGCTTGGCAGCGGTCGGAAGGCAACGGGCAGCGTCATCGGTGGAGCGATGTCGGGATTTCCATCTTCTCGAAACTGAACGAACTGGAACCGGTGGAAGAACTGGATACGGGCAACGCTTTCGTGCAGGCTGTGCCGATTGTGAAGCAAATATCCCGGCCAGATGCGGAAGCGAAGAATCGCTGGGACAGAACTACCCTTTTATCCTACGACGGCCTTATGCCTCTATGGGGTGATATCCACGGACAGAGCGCTGTCTCGGACGGGCAGGGAGAAGTGGACGAATACTTCGCATATGCAAGAGACATCGCCCGGCTCGACTTTACGGCTCTTACCGACCACGACTGCTTTCCGAACATTCAGTCTCCTTCGGAATTCGCGTACTCGTGCACAGTGAGTAACGCATTCGAAGAAGGCGGTGGTATCTCCACGATTCTGGCATATGAGTGGACGTCAAATGAATTTGAGGTTAACTACGGCCATAAAAACGTCTATTTCCCGGGGAAAAGTGCAGCCTTGTACCGTTGCACCGATCTCACTGCGAAAGACCCGCCCGCCTTATTCAACAGTATTCGCAAGGACGGAGCCATCTGCGTTCCTCACCATCCTTCGGCAGTCTGGACTCTCGCCAGTGCGGCGACAGACTGGAAATACCATGATGACGAGGTGCAGCGCCTGGTTGAAATTTGCTCCCGTCATGCGCCTTTCGAGGAGTACGGTAAGAGTTCCGAATTCACCAAGAACGTGAAACAGAAGCCGGGACATTCCGTCGTTGATGCTCTGAGGAAAGGATTCAAGTTGGGAAGCATCGGCGGCAGTGACTCACACCAGCTGGAGCATGGAATCGAGGGAGGGATTCTTGCTGCGTACAGCAAGTCCCGAACCCGCGGCGATATCTTTCATGCACTCTACAACCGCATTGTGTATGCCACTACCGGGGCAAGAATCTACGTACAAACGGAACTGAATGGCGCACCAATGGGGAGCGTGATACCGCAGACTGCCGGCGGCTCTCTTGTCCTGGACATCCGATGTCTCGGTACGAGCATCATCAGACAAATTGACATTGTAACCAATGTGGGGATTGAACACACCTACTACGTAGATTCATGTATTCACGAATCACAGTATCGACTTCCAGAAGGTAACAAAATCAACTGGTGCTATATCAGAGTTTCGCAATACGACAATCATATGGCATGGACGAGTCCTACATGGATTGAATAGAGATACTATAGCAGTCCTTATGAGAATCCACTCACGCCGAGAAGGCAGTGGCTATGCATTTCTGAAACGTATACTTCCGACTACCGAGAACTTGAACAGGCACGGAATGGCAGGGATTTCGTACTCGATGCCGGCTTACAGTCAGACATATTCGAAAACTCGAGGCACCTCTGCCAATTGATGGTAAACGTCGTCGACTCAACTTACACTCTCGTGTCTCTGCGCACGGCTTCTTATTTGGTTATACCGAATCAACTAGGGTAAGCTGACAAACAGCGGAGTAGAATGTGTTGAATAAATCCGTAGTTACGATCAAAGACGTCGCCAGACACGCCGGCGTTGCCATTAGCACAGTCTCCCGAGTAGCGAACAACCTCAACCGAGTCTCAGAGGACACCCGCAAACGGGTACTCAATTCACTACGCGAGCTCAACTACACTCCAAACCTAAACGCAAAAACACTGAAAGCGAGAAAGAGTCTTGCCATTGGTTTCATTTGTGAAGATATCGCAAGCCCCTTCATACCGGAAGTTATCAGGGGAGTGGAAGAACGCGCGCGTGAGTCTCGATACAGTACGATCATCTGCAACGGAAACTGGAACCACAAGACAACTCTCTATCAACTCGACATGCTGATGCATCGCAACGTGGAAGGTATCATCTACTCGACGCCTTTGAGAATCGAGACGCCTTTGATTGATCGTCTTAAAGAGCTTCGCGAAAAGATACCGTTGGTTCTGCTTTCGGAGGACAATCTGGAAGACGGATTTCACCGAGTCAACATTGACGTTGAACAAGGTATGGCGGCTATCATGGATCATCTGTTCTCCCTCGGACACGAGCGAATCTCGATGATAGCGGGTCCCGAAGATTCCGGTCTCAATGCCATGAAGATCGACAACTATAAACGATTCATGGAAAACCGCGGACATTCGAGACACATTTGCTACATCCATACCGGCTACTCAATCAAGCAGTCGATTCCAGTAGTCCAGCGGCTACTGGAAACTCCGAAAAGACCAACTGCCATTATTGGAGCAGCCGATTTGGCGGTGGTTGGAGGAATCAAAGCAGCTCACGAGATAGGCCTGCATGTGCCTAAGGATGTGTCATTCGTTGGCTGGGGCGGAATCGACATCGGACTCTACACGGAGCCGGCAATCACAACAGTTCTGATTCCCCGCTATCAAATGGGTCGCAATTCGATGACCATTCTCCTTGAATGCATTGAGAACGCCTCTGTTTGTGTGGATTTGAACTCAAAGGACATGGACGTGGTTCTTGAAGTGCGGGGATCAAGCGGCCCTGCCAGATAGGAGTTCGGAATCACCCATTTGCTATAGACAACCACCGTTTCCAAAGCGTCCCTCCCAGGGGCAGGACTCGAAATGGAGTTGCGTTCACTACCGATGGAGATGCAGGGCCGAATAGTTCACGTACCACGGGATTACAATCAGGAAGTCGAACAGCCAATATTTCGTATGAGCTTTGCTGAAAGTGGCCGTCTATGGGAATACATCGTATGTAAGACTTGATGCATATGATTTAATTGTTAAACTGTTTAAATCTCAAACAAAAGAAAAGGCGTTCTCCATGCTCAATCCCCGACATTTCCTCTTCAATCTCCATGCCCTGGTTCTTCGGTTGGATCGAATCGCCAATACTTATCTCTTGAAGCCTTTCGGTATCAGCTACGCCGAATTTCTGGCGCTTGTCACGATTCGTGATCGACCCGGGATTGGCCCGTTGACCTTGGCAAGCCAGCTCGGGTTGGGCAAGTCCTCGGTAAGCCTGAGAATTGGGAAACTGGAGGACAAGGGACTGGCCATTCGAACCATGAGTAAGAAAAACCGTGTCTAGGTATCAATCTCCCTCGGCGATAGGGGCGCGAGCGTGTCTCCGCGGCCTTGCGATGCTGGAAAACAGTCTGCTGGCAACCCTGTCGGACCTCGGCCGACGAGCGGCTCCGCTTGAGGGAATCCTGCAGGAATTTAGTGCGGATCTGGACGTTTATGAACGCCGTTTGAAGGAGAAAGATATATGACTGTAGGCGATGTTGTTGAAGAATACCTATATGTGGATGTAAATGGCCAAGAACGGCGTATTTCCGAAGCCTGGCGGAACAAACCGGCGCTGGTGCTTTGGCTGCGGCATTTCGGTTGCCGCTTCTTCCAGGAGTCGGCCCTGGATATTTCGACTTTGGCGGTATCATGTGTGGATCGAGGCCTGCGTCTGGTTGTCGTAGTGCAGGGAACGGCCGAGGAAGCGGCACTTTTGGCATCGTTCGAAAACGTTCTTACGGTACCGGATCCTACTCGACGCAGTTACGTTTCGGCCGGTCTTGGAAAAACCACATGGCGGGCCATCTTCTTTCCGAACCGTTCTCTCCGGTCTAGACGGAAATCGGCGAACGCCCGTGGCTGCGCCATCGACATGAAACGTACAAAGATGAAGTCAAGTGATCCCCTGCAGCTTCCCGGGGCGGCCTTAGTGGATCAAACCGGGACGGTACGCTGGTTCCATAACGGTCGACATACTGGAGACTTGGATACCACCGTAGCCCTGCTGGACCTGTTGCCCCCAATCCACTGAACCCCCAAAGGCGGTGTATCCTGGAATGGATGCCGCCCGGGAGACATGCATCTAAGCCCCGACGATTCAAGAAAGTGAGCCGTGCTTCGATGAAGATTCGAATGGCGACTAATAGTCGATTCAGATACGGGATTCGTGACAGCAACCTCTCCGTGAAGAAGAACTGTGGAAATACTGTGGATTATCCTGCTTAGGGCAAATCATCAGAAATCAATTCCTATTGGATATTTGTCAGACAATGTGCTTCTCATAGATAGATAAAGAAAGTCCTCAGCGAATAGAATTGCGTCTCTATGAGGGGGTTATGAGTTTTCGGCAGACGATGGCGAGTTTGGTTCGACATCCATCGGGGGGTACTTAAACTGAATACTCCGATAATAGATAGGATTGCTGGAAATTATCATTGCCTCATTATAAGCAGTATGCTCTACTTTTAATCCAAAATGTGTTTCAATGTCTCCCTAGTCTCAAAAGCCGTTGTTATCGAAGAAATCTACGGAAATGATTTCCCCCAGGAGCACTTCAATATACCAACTTTCTTCCGCTCGGCCTTCGAACACCCCTCATGGCCGGTATTCAAACAAGGCAAACCCGCCCACTTCGATTTCCCCACC
This sequence comes from Olavius algarvensis spirochete endosymbiont, assembly GCA_900608495.1. GTDB lineage: Bacteria > Spirochaetota > Spirochaetia > DSM-2461 > DSM-2461 > UBA2779. The sequence goes on from UWYT01000246.1 coordinate 5,833, forward strand.
TGGGGGCTCATCCCTTTTTGGACACAAACCGCGGTTGCAGCCGCAGATATTCGCAACAAAACTATCAACGCTCGCTACGAAACTATCGACACCAAGCCCTCATTTCGAACTCTTGTAAATCGAAAACGGTGCGGAGTGCTTGTGGACGGATTTGTAGAATGGCGTTCATACAGAAACAAGAGGTATCCTTACCGCATCTCACTTCAAGACGGCAGACCCTTTCTTCTTGCCGGCCTCTGGGATGGCTGGAAAGATTCTAAAAGCAATACATCCATTGAAACCTTTACCGTTGTTACAACCGAGGCTCAGGGAATTCCTGCCCTGGTACACAACACGAAGCTGAGAATGCCATTGATTCTAAATAGAGCTTCAGGACAGGCATGGCTTGATAAAGATTTGGAATTCCGAGCAATAGCTCCGGAGATATCACCCCTGTTCAAATCCCTGATCGCCTGGCCGGTATCTCCATTGGCTTCCCGAATGCAGGAAGAACAAAATCTCCCGGAAGTTCTTGAGTTCTACGACTATTCCGAACTTCCTCCGCTGGAATCCTAACTCGTCAAAACTACAGGAGCATCAAACCAGCAGGTTTTTAGCAGAGGAAATCCGTTCGTTATCTGACAATCAAGTTGCTAATCGGGTTGCCTGGAGGCGTCTCTGCCGTACTTCTTTGTCTTCAAGTCCCAACCGCAATCATGTGCCAGATAGGAATAAGCACCACCCCCGAAAGCTGGAAAGTTGATTGCGTTCGAGTTCTTCCCTGGCTCGTGGTTCAGGCATCGTCGAAATATGCATCATACCCTGCCCAACCATCTTAAATAAAAGAACCAAGCCTGAATTGTTATCGCGCTGTCGAAAGGCGCCAAACCAATAAATTTCGCAAGTTCGGTCTCATACAACATCTGCATATCGAGAATTTCATGCTCATCCAAATTCTGCTCATCTTTTTTTGTAAGTCCCCTGGCGAGATAGGTATAAGTTTTATTTGCCATAAAGGCGGGATTCGGACTCACCGAGCCAAGTTCAATCAACTCTGCCGCCTCATAACCAGTTTCCTCTAACAGTTCCCTAGTCGCTGCATTCCGCTCGTCCTCACCAAAATCAACGGCTCCAGCCGGAAATTCCAATCCAACCCTCTGTGTCCCGTGCCGAAACTGCCTTACCAGTAAGAATCGCCGTTCTCCCGTCTCATCGATAAGTTCCGGAATAATTGTAACCCAATTTGGTGAATCCACCGAAATAAAAGACGCCTCTTTCCCCTCTGACGACCGACGCCTCGAAGTCACTAAACGAAAAAGCTTGGCATCATAACTAAGCCGACTGTCCAAATTAGTCCACATAAGATGTGAAATGTCATCGCTCATACATTCTCAACCCAAGTTCAAGCAATTAATCTACATTGGATACAAGTTCCACTTTTCTGCTAATCTAATACCAATCATGACTAACAGGCAAGTTCGTCGTATCGCACAGATAAACAAAGACATAGTCGACTCATTCAGCAGCGTTAACCAAATCAATCGTTTTGCCGGCCCAAATCTACCGTCAATCACGATAATCAGCAACATATTCGAAACCTTCCGACATCTTATCTTCCCAGGTTTCCAATACGACGGTGGAGTGGAAAATGAGTTTCAGATAAGGCAGAGCGTCCAAACACTCACCCAGTCCCTTTTCTTGAAACTGACAGCGCAAATAACTACCTGTCTCGATAATAAATCTGGGGCAACAGCTCAGGAACTTGCTCTAAATATCTTGCAGAAAATACCAATTCTAAGAGAAAAGGCCGCGGGTGACGTCGAAGCCGCCTTCCGGGGAGATCCAGCGGCCAAGAGTCGTGACGAAGTGATGCTTTCCTACCCCGGCCTACAAGCGATAACCTGTCATCGATTTGCTCATGAAATACAACTCGCCGATATACCTATCATCCCCCGCATGCTAAACGAATTGCTACACCAAAACACCGGTATCGACATACATCCAGGCGCCTCTATCGGTGATAACTTTTTTATCGATCATGGCACAGGTGTAGTAATCGGCGAAACCGCCCGCATAGGCGAGAATGTAAAAATCTACCAGGGCGTCACTATTGGCGCACTGAGCATACGCAAGGAACTAGCCGATAAAAAACGCCATCCCACAATTGAAGACGATGTAACCATTTACGCCGGCGCCACAATACTCGGCGGGAAAACTCACATCGGCAAGGGCTCCGTTATAGGCGGGAATGTGTGGATAATCAACTCTCTCCCTCCCTACTCCGTAGTGTACAACCGCAAGGCCGACTATCACATACACAGCAAATATTTCGATGGCTCCGGTCCGGATTTCTTCTCAATCTAATCAATTTCAACCGCTCTGGAGTCGGAACTCGTAGCTTCCATCTTAAGCGAATGCTCATCGTTTACCAATCCCCACAACGCGGCCTTCAGCAGGATTTCTGTCCATGAAATTCCGCCCATCAGAGACCCGCCCATATCCTTCCGGCTTGCGAAATCGATTTATACTCTAAAATTAGGATCTCATAAATCCGAAAAAGATATCTGATACTCGTAAAATCCGAGCGGTGCCAAAAACCGGTTCAAGAGTCCCGCTTCATCGCGTATCAATACAATAATTCGCTGCAATCGGTTGGATTTCAGTTCTCTATGTATCGGGTTACTGGTGCAATCGTGACATAACTATCGGCAAAACCATCAATCCCATGTATGACACTCACGCTGTTTTCCGCCTCAGTCTTATGAGTGAAAGGGCCCAATCTCACCCGGTATATCAAATTGCCACTCTCATCCTTGGTGAAAACCCGTACAGGAAGACCCATTTCGGCTAAGTCATCACGAACTCTCTCCGCGTGCGCTATCGTCTTAGTTGCCACCACCTGAACCCAGTACATATCCTCACGCACTTCTCTGGATGCGCTCCGCACAACTTCTTCGTGATACGCAGGTTTTTCCGATTCGGTGGGTGCCAGTTCCTCTTCCCGCGTTTTCAGTACCACTGAGGACTCCGAAGCCTCATCGCCATTCTCAATACCGGCATAATCGGCGACAAAATCGCCATCCTCAATCAATGGAGGATACTCGGCGTCTTCCCTGGCCCAAGTAATCGGATCAAATTCATCCGAAGGATTCTTCTCAGCGTTCGAGGAGATAGTTTTGCCAATTTCGGATTTGCTGTCCTCTCCTTTCTGCATCAGAAGCAAACCAGCAACCAGCGAAATGGCCAATATCGCCAAGATGCTTAACACAGCCACTAAACTTGAATTCCCGGTTTGTTCAGAGCTCATCAACTCGCTCCCCTTTTATTGCAGGAAGAATACTGCCCAGCAAGAAGCGCAAATATGCGTCTCCTCGGGCATTTCTCACTTTATAGATTTCGGCGCGCTTGGGAAAAAACTTAGAATTCAATTCCTTTTGGCTTCGGAATCTTAACCAAGTATCTCGCAACGATCTTCCATCTCTCTTCAAAACCCGTAAAAAGCGTCGTATCCAACCTGCCTCAATCCAGATAAACGCGCTACACTCCTCTGCAAGTGAGGTTTTGTGAAGATTTACGCCATGAATCGCAAGAAGAGAATCTGAATATGCTGCAAGCCACTTCCGAACCTCCAATTCTATGCAAGGATAGGTTAACTCTTCCAAACGCCTCAGGGCAAGTGAATCAGAGAACACAAGCCGTCCAAGTTTAACACGATCCACCACCCCATTGACAAGCAGCCCAGGCCCAAGAGTATCTTCAATTTGTTTGCTTAAGGTTATGAGACATTGATGGCCCACAATATCCAAATCCAAGCTTCGAAAACCCAGCTCCTCCAGAATACCGGCTACATAGTTCTTCCCGGAACCACACCTCCCCACAATGCCAATCAGTATCAATGAATGTCGCCCCAGGAATCCCCCGTTTCCACGCTGACACGAAGCGGAACAGTCAGCTTCACCACATTCTCCATAGTATCCTTCAACGCAACCTTAAGCTCCGAAACAATTGCAATTGGAGACTCAATCAATAGTTCATCATGAACCTGGAGTAGCATCTTGGCCCTTGAGAAGCGATTCATAAGCACCTCATTGACTTCTATCATCGCCTTCTTCATGATGTCCGCCGCAGTACCTTGAATGCGGGTATTCACAGCCGCTCGTTCCGAAGCCGCCTTCTCAACCTTATTTCTGCTATTTATACCAGGCAGAGGCCGAAAACGCCCGTAAAGCGTTCTAGTTCCCCCATCGGCCTCCGCATCTGACACCGCTTGGTTAATAAAATTCCCGATCCCCTCATAAGTGGCAAAATAGGTTTCGATAAATTGGTTAGCTTCCTTTCGACTGATATTCAATTCGTTCGAAAGACGAAAGGCACTCATCCCATACATAACGCCAAAATTAACCGCCTTTGCCATCCTTCTCTGCCCGTCCATCACATCTGAAGCATCAACGCCGAATAATTGAGCTGCTGTTTGCACATGCACATCAACGCCATCGTTAAATGCCTTGGCAAGTCCCCAATCCCCCGACATATGTGCAAGCACAACTAATTCAATCTGGGAATAATCCACGGAAATAAAGGTATATCCATCCCTGCTTCTGAAAGCCCTTCTAATCCGTCTACCATTTTCATCCCTTACGGGAATATTTTGCAAATTGGGATTATTGCTCGAGAGACGTCCAGTGGCCGCTCCTACCTGCGAATAACTCGTATGAATCCGCCCGTCCCCTGGATACACCAAACGCGGCAGCACATCAACGTAGGTGGATTTCAACTTACTCAGCGAACGATAAAACAGAATCTTCTCCGGCATCGGATCTTCTCGCGCCAGGTTCATAAGCACAGTGTTATCCGTTGAATACCCCATTTTCGTTTTCTTCCCTGGCTTCAAACCTCGTTCCTGAAAAAGCACTTCTTGCAGTTGCTTCGGCGAAGCGACATTGAATTCTCGCCCACACAAGTTGTGAATCTCCGACACCACAGAGTCGATTTCCCTTCCCAACTCCTCCCCATAACTTTCCAAGGCAGAAAATTCCAAACCGATGCCTTCAATTTCCATAGCAGTCAGAATTGGAAGCAGCGGCATCTCGATTTCCCAAAAAATCGATGCCCTTTTCGGATCGGACTTCAAAATCTTTTCAAACACTCTGTAGAGACGGAGTGTTACATCTGCGTCCTCCGCCGCATACGCAACTGCCTCTTTCAAGCCAACGGAATCAAAAGTGGACCCCTTAGGTACTACGTCATCAAATTTTATCGTGCTGAAGCCCAGGTAACGATCGCATAGAGCGTCCATGCCAACCGGCGAGGAGGCATCTATCACCCAGGCAGCAATCATAGTATCAAACCATGCATTTTCAAGCCGAACACCAACTCTGCGCAAAACCTTCAAATCGTACTTGAAATTCTGCCCGACAACGCGAATTCTTCCATTAACAAGAATCCCATTCAACCAATCAACCACCTCTCCAAGAGCCATACAGCTGCAATCAGCACATTTAATTGGCAGATATCCCGCCTTACCCTCACTAACCGAAACCGAAATGCCAATCAGATTAGCCAGCATCGGATCCAAATTGTCCGTCTCGGTATCGAGTGCCACTAATCCACTTTCCAAAATTCTTTCACCCCATTTGTCCATTTGCTCACGGTTCAGTATAGGAGAGTAATTAACCTCTGGTGCACCAGACTTCCCAACTTCAAGTCGCGTCTTTATCTCCGTCGCATTATAACCAGCCAATTCGGCCGCCTCCCGGGCAAAAGTTATCATATTCCTCTTCCGAAATTCCCTGGCTGCCGCCGCAAAATCAACAATCCCATTGTCAACAGAAGCAATTTCGTCTTCCAATGCCAAATTGCGCACAATCCTAACTAGTTTCCGACTGAAATACGCGCTCTCCTTCCCCTCCTTCAATTTTAACAAGCGCACACCCTTGGCCGCTTCATCTATATTCTTGTAAAGAGAATCAAGATTATCCCATTTGGCAAGGAGGGCCGCTGCCGTCTTTTCACCAATGCCCTCAACCCCCCTTATGTTATCCGAGCTATCGCCAATAAGAGCCAGGTAGTCAACCATTTGGTCCGGTCTAACTCCCTTTTCTTCGAGCACTTGTTCAGGCCCAATCTCCTGAAATCCGCCCCCCTGTTTTGGTTTTAACATTCGAACATTTTCATCAACCAGCTGCATAAGATCTTTATCCGCGCTAACCAGAGAACAACTTCGCGCTTCTCTGCGGCAAATTTCTGCCATTGATCCTATTACATCATCAGCCTCATAGCCCTCCACCGAAATAGCCGGAATGCCCAGACATTCAAGAATATCTCTTATTATTGGAATCTGAGCATGCAAGTCTTCAGGAGCGGCATCCCGAGTTGCTTTATAATCCGGATAAAGCTTATGCCTATGTGTCGGTTCAACCGTATCCATCGCAACTGCAATGCGCCGTGCCCCATAGTTCTTCTCAAGAAAAAAAATTGTCCGGAAGAATCCGTATACAGCAGAGACATTGTTTCCATTACTATCGGTGAGGTGTCTGCTCGCTAAGGCGAAAAATGCTCTGTAAATTAACCCGTAACCATCCAGAATAAATAATTTGTCTTTCATCCCGCTAATTATATGTGTACATCGATTTGTGAAGGAAAAACTTTCATGCTCGGTCGATTCCTTGGCCTGCCAAGCTGCCTAAGTTCACTCCGTATACGAGCCATCCGTTTCTGTGCCAATTCGCCCAGTAAATGAAATTTCGCCGAAACAACTCGCGCCCTGGCTGCCAACTCCTGATTATCAGGCGGAATAAGCCCGATAGCGCTCGCATCCCGCCGTCTTGTAGCCGCCAAGGCAAGACTTCGCTCAACTTGTTCCTTCGCAAGTTTGGCTTCCTCCAGTAGATTCTTCCACCTGCGTGAATTCAAACTGGAAAACCTTGAAAACTTATCCGAAGTTCCTGCAAGCAACATTTCCAACCGAGCTATAATGAACTCATAGTCTGTTATGCTTAAACGAATGGAACGATCAATATCCCGCCACCAAGATGGCAATTCCTGTCTCATCATTGTCCAACCAGATTGACATCACCTTGTTGGAGAGTCTTCACAAGGGTCTGCGCGTCATTCAACATCGATTATCCAGCTAAATTGATGCCACCTTTCTCCCGAGTTTCCCGAGCGCCGGCAGTAATTTCAACAGAATCCCAAGCCTCTCTGAGGGTAGTCATATGGCTGCAAACTTCCTTCAGATTAGAACTCTTCTTGGAGAGATTGGCATCAACCAATTTCTGATTGAAGTACATGTAAAGACGAAAAAGATTTTGCGCAATATCCCCTCCCCTTTCAAAATCAAGAGAAATCATAAGCTCCGCCAGAATATCCTGGGCCTTTACAATTGCATTATGTGCCAAGTCCAGCTTCGGATGCTGTGCATCAAGCTCCCTACACGCGCTTCTGAGCTGCTTGATACACTCATCATAGAGCATAACTATCAGTCTTCCGCCTGAAGCAGTTTTTACACCCGTTTGCTTATATACTCGAAGTGGATTCATGGCCTCCAAAGTACTCCTCGCTTTTCGATCATAAAAACAGTCTGTTCAGACTTTATCGGTCCTTTATCAAAACGGTATTAGCAAAACATGACTTCACGCAGAGCAAACTCCAGATTTTGTTTCTCAGAATAGAAGATACGCCATAAAAGCTTCACGTTTCCTCATAATCGCGGCATGAGGATTCATTCTCAAAAAGGTTCACCAACTCATAAGAACTCACATTCTTCACTCATTATAGGATGTTCATGCCAGCAAGATAAGGAGGGAAATCAAATTCCCGCCAAAGTGACAAGAGCTTCTATCATCTTCCAGGTGCTATCCGATATATCCTCCCTTTGCAAGTAACCCGCGACAAGCGCATGAGCAATAGGAATTCCAGGATCCACTCCGGAAGTCCATGTGTCGTGGGTGGATGCTGATAAGCTATGAATTTCATCGAGCACTCGCCTGGCTGAACTCTTATTTCTCTTCCAACGGCGTATCACCGTGGAAATTTTGTTAAGACGTTTCTCTGCTTCACGGTTGGTTGCAAGCTTCATCAAACTACTCAACTCATTTCTCATTGCCTGTGAATAAACTCGTTCTCTCATAACAATTCCATTGCTGGTCTAGACCAGCAGGCTGCGTTCAGTGTGACTAGCCACCTCACAAAAGTCTGTCCATCCGCGCCACATCTTGAGATATGAGGCTGCTCACCGTCCCCGCCTTTTCAAAAAAGTGTTGGGAATTGAATCCTCCAAATTGAATTCATTCAGCTTATCCCAAACGATGAGAAGGGGCCTCCTCGTAAAGGCACTTCAATCTTCGGCATCGATATCCTCAAAAAGATACAAGTAAAACGCTCTTCATTAAGCCAAGGAACAATTTTTTCAGTCTCATCGATAAGACGAATCCGCGAGTCATCGTGAGGCAATTCTCCTTGTTTCGATGAGTTCATCGACGGATGTGTACTACACTCTTCCCCTTTCCTGGGCCCGGACCCTCGAGAAATCAAGGGAATTCATGGTCAGTGAATCCAGGGCGTCGAGGTGACAAACGTTTGGAATATCTTTCTCTTTCACCTACCCATACTCTTCCTATGATTCAAGCAATTTCTTTAGCAAAGACGGCCGGTTTGTTATTATACCATCAATTCCCCATTTTATGAACCTGCACATATCCTCTTCATTGTCAACCGTCCAAACATGTACTTCCCAACCTCGTTTTTGCAGTTTCCTCATGCGCTTCTCTGTCAATACTCGAATCGGACCGATCTGTTCCGGCACCTGCAAGTATTTTTCGTTCCTCTTAGGACAGCGTATAATTCCAAAAAACGAAAGCAAAACAATGGCCGCCGCGCCAAGGCAAGCCATGGATATGGGTGCGTGTTTACACATCCTGGAAAAGAGATTAACCGTTCTATCTCGAAACGAGGCGGTTACGCATCGAATACCAGCATTACTCTTCATAAGTAAACTCACCCAGGCACGAACTATATCCTTGCCCGAATCCTTCAAATCCACATTGAAACGGGCATTCGGAAACATATTGAGAGCGTCCTCCATAAACAGAGGTTTTGCGGTTCTATCCGCGCCATCCCGAAGGAGTATCTTTGTTAATTCAGCCTTTTTGCACTGCGCAATCGGCTTTGGGGGACCGCCCAGCCTGGATAAATCAGCATCATGGGCAACTAACAAGTAACCATCGGCACTTAGACGAAGATCGGTTTCAATTACATCAACCCCGGCGGCCAGGGCAGCCTTAAACGAGGATTCTGTATTCTCAATGGCAAATTCCGGAGCTCCTCGATGTCCGATGATTAGCGGTCTTTTCATTTTCGATCGCACAATCCTTATTCCAAATCGAGTGGGAATCTTTAACTCTCGCCTGGAAATTTGACAATTCCATCTTTGCACCACTCATTGCTGCATGAGTCTCTAATCCGATGCGATACCTACTTAAATTCAGTAAACAGGGCATTGATAGCTCTAGGAGAGATGATACACTGTTCTTTCTGAATGGGCAGTGGATTAATGCACAATTTCCTTTCGCTTAAAACCTAAAGAGTTATGCCCAGGCGAAAAATGCCAATTGAGAGCCAATTGACAGATTATTGAGGAGACCGGCATTTTCGATTCCCTACTTACTTGTACCAATTGATATAAGCTTCCTATTCTTTAGGAACAGCTTTGCAGTCCGAAGCTGCCGTTGCTTGTAGTTGCGGTACTTTCGTGGCTTACTTGATGTCGTTTTCGATTTTTAAGAGACAGCCCATCATGAGGGGTATTATCCGGGCCTCAACCATAGAAATCAGCGTTGGAAGTGAAAATTACACTGGGGAAGGGGGAACAATTCCTGTGAATAGTTGGAACTGGAGCCGGGCCTGAGCTTTGAACATGGCAAGACCGCTGATGGTTTGGCAGCCGGCAACCTGGGCCCTTCTAAGAAAAGGAGTTTCACTGGATCCATAAATCACATCGTATACAAATGAGCAGCCGACCGGATTCCACCAGGGGATGGGATCGATTCTCTCGTTTGGCGGCATACCCAGGCTTGTGGTTTGAACTGCAAGAAAGATTCCTGATGCCAATTTGGGCAATGCTTTCTTATCCAAAGGGCCCCATTCAGCCTTACACTCCTCGGCCAGTGTTCGGGCCTTGTCGATGCTCCGATTCAATATTGTCAGTTTCATCCCGACATTGCAGAGAACATGGGCTACGGCTCGGGCAGCACCTCCGGCGCCTATTATTAACGCCTTTCTGCCAAATAACGTCTCTTCTGAACTGGTGCCCATACCCTCCTTTAGAGATTGAAGAAATCCTTCTGCATCTGTATTTTCCGCTCGCCAACCACCGGAGGTTTTTATCAGCGTATTAGCGGAGCCTGTTTTTTGAGCCAAGTTGCTAGCGGAATCGGCGAGGGTCAATGCCACTTCCTTATGCGGTATGGTTACTGATAATCCACTGATATCCCAGATATCGCATGTTTCCAGAGTGCCAGCGAGGTTGTCTGTGCGAATAGGAATATAGGTTCCCTCCACATCCAAATCCTGAAGCCACCGATTGTGAATTACAGGAGATTTACTGTGAGCGATGGGGTTTCCTACCACTGCAAACAGAGGGGTGGATTTGTCTATCTTGCGAAATCGATAGAGCTTTTCGAGAGTTTTGGGCTGTAATTGACCTGGTTGTGACTTCATTTCTCTAAGTGAGGTTGCATAGGTCCAGAGGGAACCATGCCGCTGCGATAGAATCCGGGAAGGACTTCCATATTCGCCCATGGCTATAAGTATTTTCTTATCCAGAAATTTTGTGGCTGCAGCGGCGCGAGCAAGGTTAAGCAGTGCCGCACTATCGGCGCAATTTGCGGCTATTTTAAGGATGTTGCCTTCCGCTCCCAGTCTAGAGATTAAATCTGTCAAGACAGGCACTGGACCGGATAGCAGATTATCGCTGAAATCATGTACAGATCGAATTATTTTGGCTCCGACTGCCTCGGCAGCCCTGCGCACTTCCGTTAGCGGATGATTCCCTTCGATATCTACAAAACTCCAGGGCGCGGAATTCAACAAGGCTAAAAACAAATTTATCCGCTCGGCTTCGCTCTCACCATTGATTCCCCATCGCCCCCCGTCTTCTGCGAGACGAATTGTCAGAATCAAGGGTATCTGGACCTTCTCCGGCAGTTCGGCTGCCCTGGTGCGCTCAGATGGTTTGAGCAAATCCACCCGCAGTTCGGCAAGATTGATATACTGGCGATTCTCTTCCACTTGTAGAATCGCGCCTTCTATGTCAGGGGAATTCAAGATTAGACAGATTGCACTCACCAATAACTCAATATTATACGGGGATAGTATTCAATAAGCACTCAATTCTAGCATCCAAATGCAAAACGCGATACCACTATCACGCTTGAACGATTATCCGATTTATTTCAGTGACAACCCTTGGAGCCACAATTCTCGTCCCTCCCCGCGCTTTTCCCACCCGATACTATGGATCGCCCTTGAATTCCGCACCCGCCGCAGATATGATGAATGTTGGCAAGAAAACTTGAAAACTAGGAAAATACATGTCAGACATAAAGAAGAAGATGATTACTATCGACGGCAATGGCGCCGCGGCGCATATAGCCTACGCCTTCAGTGAGGTGGCAGCTATTTTTCCGATAACACCATCGTCTCCGATGGGAGAATATGCGGACGCTTGGGCGAGTATTGGCTTGAAGAACTTGTTTGGAAAAAGCGTGGATGTCATTGAAATGCAAAGCGAAGCCGGAGCCGCCGGCGCCGTCCACGGGGCGCTTTCGGGAGGCGCAATGACCACCACCTTTACAGCCAGTCAGGGGCTTCTGCTGATGATTCCCAATATGCACAAGATTGCCGGTGAGATGTTACCAACTGTATTCCACGTATCCGCAAGATCACTCGCTGCCCAGTCCCTTTCGATTTTTGGCGATCATTCAGATGTGATGGGAACTCGAAATACGGGCTACGCTCTAATGGCTGTGAACAATGTCCAGGAGACTATGGATCTCGCGCTGGTAAGCCATCTTTCTACGCTTAAAGGCCAGATTCCCTTCTTAAATTTCTTTGACGGATTCAGAACAAGCCACGAGATTCAAAAAATTGAGGAAATCACCTGCGATACTATCAAGCGTTTAATTGAACCCGAATACATCGCGCGTTTCCGCAACAGAGCAATGCGCCCGGAAAAACCGGTGGCCAGGGTGGCTGCTCAGAACCCGGATGTTTATTTCCAAGGCAGAGAGACAGTCAACAAGTACTATGATGCACTGCCGGGGATAGTACAGGAGTATATGGACAAGGTTGGCGCCATTACTAAGCGTACATACCAACTATTTGATTATGTTGGCGATCCGGTAGCAGAGAAAGTGATAATTGCAATGGGCTCTGGATGCGATACCATCGATCATGCCGTCAGGGTTCTCAATCTAAGGGGGGAAAAGGTGGGTGGTATCAAGGTTAGACTCTATCGCCCCTTTAGCGTAAAACACCTGACTGCGGTTCTGCCGGATAGTTGCAAAAAAATCGCGGTGCTTGATCGCACCAAGGAACCCGGTTCCATTGGCGAGCCTTTGTACATGGATGTCGCCACCTCCCTGGCACAAAAAGATATCAAAATAATCGGAGGACGCTATGGCCTGTCGTCTAAAGAATTCACCCCGAGCCACGTCAAGGCAATTTTTGACCATCTCGATGCGAAATGCACTCATGATTTCACGGTTGGAATCAACGACGATGTCACCAACCTTTCACTGGAAATAACAGACGAACTGCGCGTTGTCCCAGATGATGTTGTAAGCTGTATGTTTTGGGGGTTGGGTTCTGACGGTACGGTTGGGGCAAATAAGAACTCAATCAAGATAATAGGCGACAATACCGACATGAATGCTCAGGCCTACTTCGTATACGATTCAAAAAAGTCGGGTGGGATTACCACCAGCCATCTCAGATTCGGCAAGAGTGCTGTCAATATGCCCTGGCTGATAGAAAGAGCCGATTTTGTCGCCTGTCACAACCCAGCTTATATCGGTCGCTACGATATGCTCGGCCCGCTGAAGGAAGGGGGAACTTTTCTGCTCAATTCAAAAGTACCCGTTGATAAGGTATTCGCCAGTCTGACAGTGAAAGAACAGAAGATTATTATTGAAAGAAAAATCAGATTGTTTGTCATCGACGCCCTGAAAATTGCCAGGGAGGTTGGGCTTGGTAAAAGGATCAACACGGTAATGCAGGTCTGCTTCTTCAAAATCGCTGGAATTCTTCCGGAACAGGAAGCCATTGGGCTGATGAAGAACGCCATAAAAAAATCGTTCTCCAACAAGGGTGAAGATATTGTAAGAATGAATTGGAACGCGGTTGATAAAAGCAGTGAAAAACTGATTGAGGTGGATGTTCCTGAGACGACCGTAGCGAATTCCTATGTAGCCCCCGTGCTGATTCGAGAAGACGCTGGTGCCTTTGCGAGGGACGTTATACTTCCAACCATGACATTGAAAGGAGACAACATTCCGGTTAGCAAAATGTCCTTCGATGGCACTCTGCCAATAGGCACCACCCAGCTTGAAAAAAGGGGAGTGGCTCCCCGAGTACCCAAATGGATAGAGGTGAATTGTATCCAATGTAACCAGTGCGTTCAATCTTGTCCTCATGCTGCAATTCGCGCGAAGCAAATAGCCCCTGGAAATCTCGATGGAGCTCCGGAAACCTTTACAACTCTGAAATCCAAGACAAAAAACGAGAGGGAACTTCGTTACAGGCTTCAAGTATATATCGAGGACTGCCAGGCCTGCGGCGTTTGCCTGGCAATCTGCCCCGCCAAGAACAAGGCACTCGAATGGAGTCCCATAGAGGCGGAAAGGGAAGCTGGTGAGAATATGAATGAAAAATTCTTTTCTTCCCTTCCCGAAGATGTTTTGGACGGCAGTCCTGACACCTCGGTAAAAGGACTCCAATTCAAGCAGCCGCTCTTCGAATTCTCCGGCGCTTGCGCGGGCTGCGGCGAAACCCCATATGTAAAAATGATGAGCCAAATTGCGGGAGACAGAATGATAGCCGCAAATGCAACAGGTTGTTCCTCAATTTATGGCGGCACTTTTCCAACCATACCCTACTGTAAGAATAGCGAGGGCCTGGGGCCAGCTTGGGGGAACAGCTTGTTTGAAGACAATGCTGAATATGGTTTTGGCATTCGCCTGGCAGTGGATAACAACCGTGCTCTTCTCAAAGTGAAGGTGGAAGAGATACTCAGAATAGGCACTACTCCTGAACTCAGCGCCGCACTGAAAAAGGCTCTGGAAATTTTCAACAAAACTGATCAGGAGGCCAAAAACCACCAGCGAGTAGTTCAAAATCTTTTGCCTACCGCGAAATCATCGGCAAAGGGCGCGGCTTCTGAAACCATAACGACGATTATCGAACTCCAGGATTATTTCGTTGACAAATCGATTTGGATAATAGGTGGCGATGGTTGGGCATATGATATCGGATACAGTGGGCTGGACCATGTGATAGCACTCGGAAAGAACGTCAATATACTGGTAATTGACACCGAGGTTTATTCCAACACCGGAGGTCAGGCATCAAAATCTACTCCCATCGGCGCCGTGGCAAAATTTGCCAGCAGCGGCAAAAAATTGCCCAAGAAAAATATGCCCTTTATGTGCATGAACTACGGCCACGTCTATGTTGCATCCATATCTCTTGGAGCAAACCGCGCCCAAGCACAGAAAGCGATGATGGAGGCAGAGTCCTATCCTGGTTCCTCAGTAATCTTTGCCTATGCCACCTGCATCACCCATGGCATTGACATGTCAATGAGCCAGGTGGAAATGAAACGAGCCGTGGAATCCGGATATTGGCCTCTGTTTCGCTTTGACCCCCGATTGGAAGAAGGCAGCAGGTTCCAGTGGGAATCTAAGGAACCGTCACTGGGATTTCAGGAATTCATCCGCGGCGAGCGACGCTATACCGCTCTTCGAAAAACGAATCCCAGCGAAGCTGAAACTCTTTTCGAGCAAGCAGAAGCAGACTCGCGCCATCGGATGAATCTCTTAAAAAAGATAGGAGACATGATGTAACTCATTTCGCGAGCCACTCCTCTTTGTCACAGTTCAATACTCATAGCAAACCCTTCCAAATATAACGATGAGTTTTCCGACACAATAGTTCTAAGGAGCTTTGAAAAACCGTCACGGCCCTTGAGGGCCCATCATCACTTCACGTGTTTACGAGAACTCAAATTGCTCAAGGACAAAATGAATTCACTCAGAGCGTATACTTGCCCAGAAGCATCTATGTTCCTTATTCTCACATCATTCATTTATAACTGGGCTGCATATGCGAAAATAATAGCGGTCAACGTTAATTGTATGCGGAAGAAGATGAACCTTATCCAGGCCGAATTTGCCAAGCGTACTGAATTTAGCCCTGGTTATATGTGCGGTATTGACGCGCACGGCGCTAGAAAGAGCCAGGTGCCAGCAAATTAACTGAAGTTGCGGAAGTGTTGGAAATAGAACAACTCCCGCTCTTTATGTGAAGATTCCCCGATAGCCACAAAAATTTAACCAGATTTGCAGACAAGCCAGAGGCCTTTGACAAAGATATATCCGAAGTTCATGATGATGTGGGATTGGACAATCACCTACCAGAATAAGAAGAGAACTGAATAGATTCAAAATTCGCGGAATTGATTCTCAGATCGCCCTTGATACATATCGAGAATTAATCCATTATTGGCAGGAATATATTCCTAGCGAGTCTTAGAATGACTACAGGGCAATTACAGGTGGGGAGTAGGAAGTACAGATACTGTGATATCCAGGAATATTCGAAATCCGAAGGTATCAATATCAGCAAACTTCCCGTTTCACTCAAAATTCTTCTGGAAAACCTTATTCGACATCAAGCCAAGGGCGTAGTGAGTGCTGAAGATGTTCGAGCCCTGGCAGCGTGGGAATCCGATAAAATTCCTAATCGGGAAATTGCCTACCATCCTACACGGATAGTGATGCAAGATTTTACAGGTGTGCCGGCCCTGGTAGATCTTGCCGCTATGCGAGATGCACTCGCTGACTTTGGCGGAGATGTACTGAAAATCAATCCCCAAATTCCTGTTGATCTTGTCATCGATCATTCTATAACGGCCGACTATTACGCAAATGACGAAGCTTTCAATCTCAATATAAATCTGGAATTTGAGCGCAATCTGGAGCGTTACAGATTTTTGAAATGGGGGCAAATCGCTTTTAAGAACTTTCGCGTTGTTCCCCCAAGTACGGGGATAATTCACCAGGTTAATCTTGAGTACCTCGCAAAAGTAGTTTGGTCGCGAACTGAAGAGAGTGAAGTTCTTGTCTATCCTGATACAGTGGTAGGTACGGACAGCCATACAACTATGGTGAACGCTATGGGGATTTTGGGTTGGGGTGTCGGCGGAATTGAGGCGGAGGCCGCAATGCTAGGGCAACCGGTAACAATGTTGATACCGGAGGTACTTGGCATCCGCCTGGATGGCGAATTGCCGCCTGGTTGCACCGCAACCGACCTTGTTCTACGTGTAGTCAAGATACTTCGAACCGAGGGTGTGGTAGGCAAATTTGTTGAGTTCTTTGGGAAGGGTCTTGATTCGTTATCGCTAGCCGACAGGGCCACAATCAGCAATATGGCACCTGAATACGGCGCCACTTGTGGCTTTTTCCCCATCGACGACGAACTAATCTCCTATCTGAAGCTCACTGGGCGTGAACCCGATCAGGTGGCCTTGGTGGAGGCCTATGCCAAGACTCAAGGGCTTTGGCGCAATGATGCTGCTCCAGCGGATTATAGCAAAGTGCTCAGTCTCGATATGGGCAAAGTATTCCCGGCGATGGCTGGTCCTAGTCGTCCCCACGATCTTAGCCCCCTAAACGAAGTGTCAGGAAATTTTCGCCAGGCCTTAGGCAGTTTATATGGAATAGCAAAGCTTACAGCATCGTCCCCCATTGAGAGCATGGATCACGAACTCAAGCATGGAGATGTGGTAATTGCGGCCATAACCAGCTGCACCAACACCTCAAATCCTTCAGTTCTCATTGCGGCCGGACTATTAGCGAAGAAGGCCTTTGAAAGAGGTATCAAATCGAAACCCTGGGTAAAAACCTCGTTTGCCCCGGGCAGCCAGGTGGTTACCTCATACCTGGAAAAATCAGGTCTCACCACCTATCTCAATGCTCAAGGCTTTCAGCTTATTGGCTATGGGTGTACTACGTGCATCGGAAATTCAGGCCCGATTCCATCGGCAATAAGGGAAGCAATAAATTCCGCAGAACTTGTTACCGTTAACGTCCTCTCAGGGAACAGAAATTTTGAAGGCCGCGTGCATCCAGATTCAAAAGCAAGTTATTTGGCCTCACCACCCTTGGTGGTTGCCTATGCGCTTGCCGGCACCATATTCATAGATTTTGAGAAGGAGCCAATCGCTCAGGATAAGAACGGGGAACCGGTCTACCTAAGGGATATCTGGCCGTCACCCGAAGAAATAAAGATAGCCCTCGGCACATATCTCACACCAAAACTGTTTAGGGAAGCTTACTCTGATGTATTCGTTGGACCCAGGCAATGGCAGACTCTCGAGGCTCCATCAGGCATATGCTATGAATGGGAGCCAGATAGCACCTATATACGGAGGGTTCCATTTTTCGACGATTTAACTAAGACTGAAAAGAACGATATCATAGGCGCCCGCTGCCTGGCCATTCTTCCCGATTCAACTACCACCGATCATATATCGCCCGCCGGAAGCATTCCTCGCGATGGACCAGCAGGAAGCTACCTCGCGGGAAAAAGCGTCATGCCCAAAGATTTCAATTCGTTTGGTAGTCGCCGCGGCAACCACGAAGTTATGATGAGAGGTACTTTCGCGAATATCCGAATAAAAAACGCCATGGCAGATCAGAAAGAAGGCGGATATACCAGGGATTCCAACGGCCAAATTGCCACTATCTTCGATGTCGCGGAGAATTGGCGGGAAAAGGGTGTACCTCTCATTGTGCTAAGCGGGAAAGAGTATGGTGCCGGTTCGAGCAGAGACTGGGCAGCCAAGGGACCCATGCTTTTGGGCGTAAGAGTCGTTATCGCACAGAGTTACGAAAGAATTCATCGCTCGAACCTAATTGGCATGGGCATTTTGCCCCTCGAATTTCAAGGCGGAACTTCGGCCAGTTCCCTGAGCCTTGATGGCACAGAAGAATACTCAATTACTGGTTTAAAAAATCTCAACCCCGGCTGCAAGTTGACAGTAGTGGCTAAAACAGCCGCCAGGAAAGAAATCAAGATACTAGTGCGCTGTCGAATTGATACAGAGACGGAAATGGATTACTGGGAAAACGGCGGCATTCTCACATATGTACTAAGAGATTTACAGAAAAGAAATCAGGGAGATGGTCCATGCTCATTGAATACGATGTAGTGATTGTCGGGTCTGGAGGAGCTGGACTATATGCAGCACTTGAGGCTTCCGGCGCTGGAAAAACCGCGGTTATCACCAAGTTATATCCCCAACGAAGTCATACTGGCGCGGCGCAGGGAGGTATTGGAGCGGCGTTGTGCAATGTAGAAAAAGACAGACCCGAATGGCATGCCTTCGATACCGTTAAAGGCGGCGACTATCTGGTTGATCAGAATGCGGCGTTCATTTTAGCCGATGATGCGCCTCGCGCCGTATACGATTTGGAGAATCGCGGACTCCCATTCAACCGCACTCCGGAAGGCAAAATCGATCAAAGACGTTTCGGAGGCCATACCCGTGAATTTGGCGCCGCTGCGGTTCGAAGATCCTGCTATGCGGCTGATCGCACCGGCCACATGATACTCCAAACTCTGTACCAACAGTGCATAAAAAACAATGTTGTATTCCACTACGAATGGCAGGTAATCGACGTACTCCTGGAGGGAACTAGATTAACCGGCCTTATCGTACTCGAATTGAGCACAGGCGAATTGCATCATGTGCGTGCGAAGTCCGCACTTTTCGCAACTGGCGGCTTCGGCAGAATGTTCAAGGTAACCTCGAACGCCATTGCGAATACCGGTGACGGACCCGCTCTGCTATCACGAGCCGGAGTGCCGCTTATGGACATGGAATTCTTTCAATTCCACCCAACTGGTATCAGGAATATGGGAATACTTATCACCGAGGGCGTTCGCGGAGAGGGCGGTATACTGCTGAATCGAAACGGTGAACGCTTCATGCAAAGGTATGCGCCCACCCTGATGGATCTCGCTCCGCGAGATATGGTGAGCCGAGCCATTATGACTGAAATAAACGCGGGAAATGGGATTAGGGGAGACAAAAAAATGGACGACTGGGTAAATCTCGATGCGAGTCACCTGGGCAGGGAAACCGTTGAAACAAAAATTCCCGATATTGCCGATTTCTGTCGAACCTACCTCGGAGTGGATCCCGCCGTTGAAGCGATGCCAGTTCAACCAACCGCTCATTACGCGATGGGAGGAATACCCACCGATATCGACGGCAGAGTTACGGATGGAAAAAGAATTTGGGAGGGATTATACTCCGCCGGCGAATGTGCATGCGTGTCGGTTCACGGAGCAAACAGACTGGGGACAAACAGCCTGGTTGAACTGTTGGTGTTTGGAAGAAGAGCAGGACAGAGCATGGCAAATTTTGCTTGCGGATCGGAAGCGGCTAAGCCCAGTTCGGATGCAGAATACAAAATCAAGCATTGGAGAAAACGAATCGCCAAGTTGAAAGAAGGCGGAAGGCACTCCGGCAGCATATATGAATCCATGAAAAAAACTATGACGGCGAACGTTGGTGTTTACAGAAATGGTAAATCCATGGAAAAGGCGATAGAAGATATAACGAAACTTAGAAATACCTACTCTGAAATTGGCGGTCAAGATAGAGACGTCAATTTCAACAGTGAAATTTCATCCATACTTGAACTTGAAAACTTATTGGATCTTGCCCTTCATACCACGTCTGCGGCGCTGGTTCGAACCGAAAGTCGGGGGGCCCATTCAAGGGAAGACTACC
The DNA here is from genome assembly GCA_900608495.1 of Olavius algarvensis spirochete endosymbiont. Classification (GTDB taxonomy): domain Bacteria; phylum Spirochaetota; class Spirochaetia; order DSM-2461; family DSM-2461; genus UBA2779. Next base: position 25,892 of record UWYT01000246.1, read on the forward strand.
CGGATAGGGATGATGATAAGTGGCTAAAACATACTTTGAGTTACCTGGATGGAGACAGTATCAGATTGGATTCAAAACAGGTGGACGTGAGTAAATGGGAACCAAAACCCAGGCTGTATTAGAAGCCAATCTCCACTTCCCCCTCTTTGCCGAGCGGAAATCCTTGAAACCCATGAAGGAGGAAACCAGATGAATGTAAGGCTGGATATATACCGTCACAATCCTGAGTATTCAAATGATAGTCGACGCCAAACCTACAGCGTGGAAGTTCAGCCCACCGATCGGATTCTAGATGCGCTCATGTACATATCCAGAAATGTTGATGGCACCTTGGCATTTCGAAAGTCCTGCGCACATGGTGTCTGCGGTTCTGATGCGATGCGGATATCCGGTAAGGAGCGTCTCGCTTGCAAAACTTTGATAGGCGAGGTGGTGGAGAATGACGGCGACACAATTACCATAGACCCTCTAAACAACATGAAGATTCAAAAGGATTTAATGGTGGATCAAACCGAATTTCTCATGAAATTTCGTTCCGTCGAACCCTTTCTGAAACCCAGGGAAGCCCCGCCAGACTCCGCAGAATATATCCAATCACCCGAAGCCAGAAACTTGATTGATGAGGCTACAAAGTGTATTAACTGCGGGGCATGTTATTCGGCATGCCCTGTCCTTGCAGCCAAGCAGAATTTCATTGGTCCGGCGGCCCTAGTAACCGCGGCAAGATTCGTCTTCGATAGCCGCGACAAGGGACTTCCGGATCGTCTAAAAATTCTCAATCATCCAGATGCCGTGTGGTCCTGCAAGAATCATTTCAACTGCACCAAGGTTTGTCCGAAGGGCATCAAAGTTACCAAGTTGATAAACCTTTTAAAGAGGGCCATCAGAAATGAATTGGAGAACAAAACATGAAAGTTCACGAATACCAAGCGCGCGATTTGTTTAAAACCTATAATATCCCGGTGAACGACTACAAATTGGTTTCGAACGCCAAGGAAGCTCGCGAGGCATCAATGGCATGGAAACAAGTTGTCGTAAAGGCACAGGTGCTAGTCGGCGGACGCGGAAAGGCGGGGGGTGTAAAACTCGCTAATTCTCCGGAAGAAGTGGAAGCTAAGGCAGCAGTCATTTCGGGACTTGAGATAGGGGGATATCGCGTAGACAAAATGCTAGTTTGTGATTCCGCGTCAATTGAGAAAGAATACTATTTGGGATTGATTCTGGACCGATCCCGACAGGGTATTACGCTAATGCTGACAGATCAGGGCGGCGTCGATATTGAAGAATTGGCCGAAATCAATCCCAGCGCGATTCATAGGTTAACTCTGCATCCTCACAAGGGCATCGATGGAGCAACTTTGGATTCCTTCCTGGCCAATTCCATCTCCTTGGAAGGATTGCGCAGGCAGGCTATCTCAACCATCAAGAATCTATATTCCCTCTTCTTGGAAAACGACGCCTCTTTAGTTGAAATCAATCCCTACGCTCTAACACCCGGCGGAAAAATGCTGGCGCTTGACAGCAAAATAAATTTCGACGATAACGCCCTATTCAAGCATCCGGAAATAGAAGCCCTGAGAAACCCTGAAGAAAGCAGTCCCGACGAGCTGGAAGCCAGGACTAAGGGTTTGAGTTTTGTGAGCCTGGATGGAGATATAGGCTGTATGGTGAATGGCGCCGGATTGGCAATGGCCACTTTGGATCTGATAGAACTCCACGGAGGAAAGGCCGCCAATTTCCTGGATGTTGGCGGTAGTTCAAATCCTCAAAAAGCGGTGGATGCATTAGGCATAATCCTAAGAAATAACAGAATTAAGGCCATTTTAATAAACATTTTTGGTGGAATAACTCGCTGCGACGATATTGCCAATGGCCTGTTAATGGCGCGAAAAAAACTGGACATTGACGTACCACTAATCATACGCCTGGTAGGTACCAACGAAAAAGAAGGAAGAGCCATTCTCAAGGAAGCTGGACTTGATGCCATATACGATTTGGATGATGCAGTAAGGAAGGTTATAAGAGCGGCTCGAGGAGTCTCATGAGCATACTGGTAGACAAGAATACAAGAGTGATAGTTCAAGGAGCAACCGGACGCGACGGTTCATTTCATACGAGAAAAATGAAGGAGGATGGAACCAACATTGTCGGCGGTATAACCCCTGGTAAGGGTGGATTGAAATTGGACACAATTCCAATATTCGACAGTGTGTCAGAGGCGAAAGAAGCCACCGGTGCAAATGCAAGCGTGATATTCGTACCCGCCAAGTTTGCCTCATCGGCCATAATCGAGGCCTCAGATGCCAGTATTCCGCTCATTGTATGCATTACAGAAGGTGTGCCTGTGCTAGACATGGTTAAGATATACCACCTGGTTCGCTCTCGATCGGGGGTTCTAATCGGCCCGAATTGCCCTGGTTTGATTAGTCCTGGAGAGTGTAAGATAGGTATCATGCCGGCTCCCATTCACCGACGGGGTAGTATTGGAGTAATCAGTCGATCTGGCACCCTAACCTACGAGGTAGTAAATTGCCTAAGCAATGCTGATATGGGCCAATCCACCTGTATTGGCATCGGAGGCGATCCTATAATTGGAACTGACTACATAGAACTTCTGGAGCTATTCGAAGCCGATAAGAATACAGATGCTGTTGTTCTAATTGGAGAAATTGGTGGTGATTCAGAAGAAAGAGCTGCCGGTTTCATCAGAAGAAAAATGAAAAAACCCGTTGTTGCTTTTGTATCTGGGCGCTCAGCTCCGGAAGGGAAGCGAATGGGGCATGCTGGCGCCATCATATCTGGCGGACAGGGAACCGCAGCAGCCAAGGTGGCAGCTTTCAAGGCCGCAAATGTTGCGGTGGCGGATACACCAAGCGAAATCCCAGGTTTAGTCGCAAGACAACTGGAGAGGCAGTAGTGCGCGAATTCCTATCTGGATCAAACACGCTTTGGCTGGAGAATTTATTTGAGAATAGTGAAAATCTATCAGAGTGGGAAAAGATTCTCGAAGCTGATACAGAGAAGGTCGGCACCATCAGCGAAAACAAGAATCGTCAGCATCAGGTCGACACATTGGTGGAAAGCTATCGTGAACTCGGTCATCTTTACGCCGCTATCAATCCACTTGGCTCATATATGCCGCCAAATCTCAGATACGCCTGGATAACTCAGCAAGGAATCAGGAAAGAATTAGAACCATCCACATACGGGTTGGGTGATGCCGAGATGGAAGAGATTTTCACCGCGCCGGCATCTTTCAATCCTCCCCGGGCCACTTTGCGTGAGATTATTCATCGGATGAATCGGGTTTATACCGGCCCCATGGGCTCCGAAATCATCCATATCAGAAATAGGCCCATGAGACGGTGGCTAATACAACAGATTGAGAATCAAGATACCTTGAAAACGTGGGAAAACGAGGAACTGAGGTGCTGGCAGCGCGATCTAATTCGAACAGAGGAATTCGAAACCTTTATTCATTCTCGATTCATCGGGCAGAAGCGATTCAGCCTGGAGGGAACAGATGTATTGATTCCTGCTCTGCGCTATCTTTTCACTCAGGCGGCTAGACGCAACATAAAGGATATCGTAATCGGTATGACTCACCGTGGACGACTCAATGTCTTAACCAATGCGATGTTAAAACCCGCCACCGAAATATTTGCGATGTTCGAAGGATTCTATTTTCCTCATACCTATGGCGGTGCTGGTGATGTCAAATATCATATAGGACAGAGCACCGACTTTGAAATTGACGATGGGCGGACAATTCACATCAGTCTGGTTTCAAATCCAAGCCACTTGGAGGCCGTAGATCCTGTGGTTCAAGGCAAGGCAAGAGGCACACAGCGATTGAAAAAAGATGAAACTCGTAAGCTGATTCTTCCCGTACTCGTACACGGAGACGCTGCCTTTTCCGGCCAGGGCATCGTGGCCGAAACCTTCAATATTTCTCAACTCAGAGGCTATAGGACAGGCGGCACCATTCACATAATCGCAAATAACCAAATAGGTTTCACGACTGCCAGCTCAGACTCCAGATCGACTTTTTTCGCCACTGATATCGCAAAGGTGATGCCGGTTCCAATACTCCACGTAAACGCCGATGAACCTCCGGCTGTAATCCGTGCCATAGAGTTGGCATTGAGATGGCGACAGAAGTTTGGTCAGGATGTTGTAGTGGATATAGTTGGATATCGACGACTGGGCCACAATGAGGCAGATGAACCTTCCTTCACTCATCCGATTATGTACGAGTTAATCCGTAAGCATGATACCGTTTCCACTATATTCGGCGACATACTGGATAAAAACGGTATATTCACGAAAAAAGAGCAGGAAGATTTCAGGAAAAACTATGTAGAGGAGCTGAAAGAAGCCCGGGAGAAGGCGAAAAAGTTAACCGACTATCACGGATTCCAAACATTGGCGGGCAATTGGTCCAAAATAAAACGCGATTACAGTTTCGTTTTCCCCCACACAGGCGTGCCGGAGAAGGAACTTAGAAGGATCGCCGCAAAACTCATTGAAATTCCCCATGGTTTTGAGCTTCATCCCAAGCTGGGACGCTTCGTGAAAAATCGCCACAAGATGATTGAAACCGATGTCGGCATCGATTGGTCTTTTGCAGAGAGTTTGGCGTTCGGTTCTCTTCTAAGCGAAGGCCAATCTGTGCGTCTCTCGGGTGAAGACTGCGGCAGAGGCACTTTCAGCCAGCGGCACGCGGTATGGTGGGATGTGTCCTCGAAGACTCCTGAACAATATACCCCACTTAGCCAGTTAGCTAGAGGAAACGCCAAATTCAGCGTGTACGACAGCCCTCTTTCCGAGTTCTCCATCCTTGGATTCGAATACGGCTATTCCCTCGCAATGCCCGAAATTCTTGTTCTCTGGGAGGCTCAGTTTGGAGACTTTGCCAATGGGGCGCAGGTGATAGTAGACCAGTTCATCAGTGCCGGTGAATCAAAATGGGCGCGGCATAGTGGATTGGTGTTACTGCTCCCCCATTCCTACGAGGGACAGGGACCGGAGCATTCAAATGCCTATCTCGAGCGATATCTCTCGTTGTGTGCAGAAAATAACATGCAAGTTGTCAATCTGAGCACACCGGCCCAGTATTTTCATGTACTCCGTAAGCAACAAATTCAGAAATTCCGAAAACCTCTGATAATAATGACTCCGAAGAGCCTTCTTCGACACCCCGGTGCCCGATCTCCCATCGCTGATTTCTGCACTGAAAACTTTCAGACAGTCCTCGACGACCCGGAGCGTCCAGATGAGGTGGAGAGACTCGTCATCTGCTGCGGACATCTCTGGTATGATTTAGTGTCTAAACGTAGAGAGCTTATTGCTGAGAATCCGCAATCACCCGCCAGTAGAACGAGAATAATTCGACTTGAACAGATTTATCCCTTCCCTGAAGAGACTTTGCGAAATCTAATCGGAAAGAGCCCCGAAGCCAAACATCTCATATGGGCCCAAGAGGAACCAGCAAACCGGGGTGCATGGAATTTCTTAGCCCAGCGTTTATTCGATATCAGCGGCGAATCCTGGTGCTACGCTGGTAGACCGGAATCGGCCAGTCCCGCGAGCGGCTCTCATGGAAAACACGAAGAAGAATTATCTAACCTAATTGTGCAAACCTTTGGATCAAACAGCGACGGGAGTAAGAAATGAACAAAGTGGAAATTAGGGTGCCTGCGCTTGGGGAATCAATCTCCGAAGGACTGCTGGCCAACTGGTCAGTAAAGAATGGATCGACCGTAATTGAAGGCCAGGCACTATGCGAGCTTGAAACTGATAAAACCACCATTGATATAACAGCTCCGGCTACTGGAACTCTCAATATTGCCGTGTCCGAGGGAACTGACGTTGCAATCAATCAGGTGCTGGGTGTGATTAACACAGGTGAGGGTCAGAAATTGAAACCCGATGCAAAACAAGCGAGTTTGAACGGGGTTGACAAGGAAAACGCAACGCACTCAGTGAAGAGAAGTCCATCAGCAAAAGCTGAAGCCTCAAGAAGTGGTACTGATATAAGCAGGATTTCTGGAAGCGGTCGTGACAGACTCATTACCAAGTCCGACGTCATCGCCGCAAGTTCCGGCGATAATCCACTGGAAGTCCATGATAATTTCGAATCTGCGGGCCAAGTCCGAAAGCGCGAGAACTCACAATTACGCATTGTCGAGCCTGCTGAAACTATTGACCAAATTGAAAAAGCTGACACAGGTGAACATCGCAAAGCACTGAGCAGGATTCGAAAGATAATCGCGGCAAATTTGACTAAAACACAGTCGGAGCTTGTTCTTTTGACAACTTTCAATGAGGCAGATATGAGCGCAATCAAGTCCATGCGCGGGCGCTATAAGGATGCTTTTCAGAAAAAACACGGCGTTAAGCTTGGGTTCATGAGCTTCTTCCTCAAGGCTTCGGCGGCAGCATTGAATTCATTTCCTGAACTCAATGCCTATATCGACGGCGACGAAGTAGTGTACCGGGAACGCATAAACATCAGCGTGGCGGTTTCAACTCCAAGGGGTTTGATAACCCCAGTGGTACGCAATGTCCAAACCAGGGGATTTGGCGAAATAGAAAGAGAAATTGCAGATTTTTCTGTCCGTGCAGCTAATAAAACCCTGATGCCGGATGATTTGATGGGTGGCAGCTTCACCATTAGTAATGGAGGCGTTTTTGGAAGCCTGCTTTCCACGCCCCTGCCGGCGCCGAAGCAAACCGCCATACTCGGAATGCACTCGATAGTCGATCGACCGGTGGCAATCAACAACGAGGTGCACATTCGTCCGATGATGTACCTGGCCTTGAGCTACGATCATCGACTAATCGACGGAAAAGAGGCTGTGGGTTTTTTGAAAGAAATCAAGAGAGGCATTGAGAATCCAGAATGCCTCCTTTTAGAGATTTAGAATGTCTGATTACACCCATGATGTTGTTGCTATCGGCGGCGGACCGGGTGGATACTCACTCGCCTTGGAATGCGCGAGAAGGCATCTGAAAACCGCTTTGGTTGAAGAACGGAAAATGCTTGGCGGCACCTGTCTCAATATTGGTTGCATCCCCTCAAAGACGCTTTTGGAATCCAGTGAATTTTATGCAAGAATCATCCAGGAAGCGAAGGATCACGGACTAAACATAGAGGGGATAAGCTTAAATCTTAAGACTATGATGGAACGAAAAGCCGCTGTGGTGAAGAAGCTAAGCGACGGAATATCTACCCTGATGAAAAAACGTGGGGTTGAGGTATTCCATGGTAGAGCTACTGTTAAATCACCGGGAAAGATATCGATACAGAGCGAAAATGGAATAGATGAGATATCCTCTCCTCGTGTCGTATTGGCCACTGGAAGTGTTCCAACACCCTTAACACAGCTTCCCTTTGATGGCAAGCGGATTGTCGATTCCACCGGGGCACTGGCATTTGAGGAAGTTCCGAAGCGACTTGCCGTGATTGGAGCGGGTGCAGTGGGTTTGGAACTTGGGAGTATCTGGTGTCGCCTGGGCACGGAGGTTACAATAATTGAGGCGATGAGACAAATTGTTCCAGGCGCGGACTCACAGGCAGCGAAAGTCTTACATAGAGCTCTGACAGAACAGGGCTTAAACATTGCAACCTCATCGATAGTTGGGGATGCGGAAGCCAGCTCAAAAAAAATTACGCTCAGAGTGCAGAATCAATCTGAGAAGAGCGAACTTGCATCGTCTGAAGAGCTAATTGAGGTGGACAAGGTGCTGGTGGCCGTTGGCCGCCGGAATGTTATTAATTCCGCACTCTCGCCGAATGTGGCTCCAGCCCTTAGTTCCGATGGTCGCTTCATCAAAGTGGACGCCAATTTTGAGACTTCGGTTGCGGGGTTGTATGCAATTGGCGATTTGATTGGGAATCCCATGTTGGCACACAAGGCCGAAGAACAAGCCCTGGCCCTTGCAGCCATTTTTGCGGGGGAACCTCGTCCTCCATGGCCGGGACCAATACCAGCCGTTGTATACACGATGCCTGAGCTCGCCTGGGTTGGCGAATCCGAAGAATCACTTAAGACATCTTCCACACCCTATGTAAAGGGCAGTTTCCCCTTTGCCGCCAACGCTCGTTCTCTCGCCGCTAACGTTCAGCAAGGCTTTGTAAAGCTTTTCAGCAGTCCAAACGATGAGAAACTCCTCGGCGCGGTAATAGTAGGTCCCCATGCCTCTGAGCTTATTGCGGAAATTGTTAGCGTAATGGCCTTTGGTGGAAGTGCAGAGGATATCGCCCTCACTATCCACGCTCATCCAACCTTGACGGAAACCGTCAGGGAGGCGGCCCTGTCACTACTAGCCCGCCCCCTTCACAGAACATAGCAAAATAAGGAAGATATGAAAGTACAAACAGGCAGGAGGACGAATATATGGCAGAAAAAAGCTACGCTAAAGGACTAGAAGGCGTAATCGCGGGTGAAAGCAAAATATGCAAAGTTGACGGAGAAAACGGACGTCTATACTACTACGGATATCGAATAGCCGATTTAGTTGAGAAAGCTTCCTTTGAGGAAGTTACGTACCTGCTTCTGTATGGCAAGCTACCCACCTCCAGGGAGCTTTCAGAGTTCACAGCAAGAATGCGCAAAAATCGTGAACTTAAGCCCCCGATACTCAATATAATCAAAGAATTCCCACGAAGTTCCCATCCAATGGAGCTATTGCAAACCATCGTCAATTTTCTCTCCGGCTACATCGACCATAAAATCGAACACTCTCCTACTTGTAATTGCCGTCAAACCCTCCACCAGATAGCTCAGCTACCTGCGGTTATCGCGGCTTTTCACAGATTCAGAAACGGACTGAATTACATATCTCCCCGCGACGATCTATCTCACGGAGCAAATTTTCTCTGGCAACTCAAGGGAACTGAACCCGACAGTGAAGATGGCGAAATAATGGACAAATGCTTAACCCTGCATGCCGAACACTCTTTTAACGCCTCCACATTTACCGCCCGGGTTGTCGCGTCAACCCTATCCACCTGTTACTGCTCAATCTCGGCCGCAATCGGCAGCTTATTTGGCAGCCTTCACGGCGGAGCTAACGAAAAAGTGATAACCATGGTTGAAGACATTGACAACGTCGAAAACGCAGCTCCCTGGATTGATGCCGCGCTAGCGAAAAAGCAGAAGATTATGGGTATGGGACATCGTGTGTATAAGGCCAAAGATCCGCGTGCCGTAATAATGGAGAGATTTCTCCAAACCCTCTCCAGCAAATACAATGATAATAGCAAACTCGTAGTACTTGAAGAAATCGAGAAAGTGTTCCGTGAGCGAATGGAAGAAAAGGGCAAACCTATCTATCCAAATGTCGATTTCTTCTCCGGCGCCGTCTACAGTCTGCTAGGCATTCCCTCAAGCTTGTTCACACCTATCTTCGCCATGGCCCGCGCATCCGGATGGCTGGCCCACATCCTTGAGCAACGTGTCGACAATCGCCTATTCCGCCCCAAGGCGTTGTATACCGGCGAAGTTGATCGCCCTTGGCCGGCAGAGAGTATAGATTGATTTTATAGCCCGCGGCGGGGTGTTTTAGGAGTTGTGTATGAGATATCGCAATGAATCAGATTCAATGGGCGAAGTTCGCCTTCCTGAAGATTCATGGTACGGCGCTCAAACTCAAAGAGCAGTCGGAAATTTTGGCATATCCTCTCTGCATCTACCCCTCTCATTTATCAAAGCACTTGCCCTGGTAAAAAAATCTGCGGCAATAAGCAATCAAAAAATCGGCGAGTTAGACGAAAACATTGCCCTTGCAATCTCAAATGCTGCCACCGAAGTAATAGACGGCAAACTAGACGATCAGTTCCCGGTGGATGTGTTTCAAACCGGCAGTGGAACCAGTACCAACATGAATATGAATGAGGTACTGGCCAACAGAGCCAACGTAGCCCTCGGCGGGCAAAAGGGCACTCGCAAACCCATACACCCAAACGACCATGTAAACAAGGCACAGTCGTCCAACGATGTAATCCCCACCGCCTTGAATATAGCGAATCGATTAGCCGTCAAGGAATTCATCGAAAATCTCGAAGTATTGGAATCCTCTCTGGCAGTAAAAGAAAAAGAATTTGCGAGGATAATCAAGTTGGGCCGAACCCACCTTCAGGATGCGGTGCCGATGACACTCGGCCAAGAATTCGGCGCATTTAGGGAGCAAATCCACAAAGGAATCAAAAGGCTGGCTGCCGCCTCCCCTCACTTGGAGGAACTGGCCCTAGGCGGCACAGCCGTTGGATCAGGCCTAAACTGCCCAGCAGGATTTGCAGAAGAAGCCATATCCTGCATTGTCAAAGAAACGGGCATACCCTTTATAACTGCAAAAAGCCGCTTTGAAGCCATCGCCTGTAGGGATGCGCAGGTTGAACTGATGGGTGCTGTAAACACTGTTGCCATTTCACTCGGAAAAATCGCGGACGATCTTAGACTGCTTTCCTCCGGTCCTCGCTCTGGACTTGGAGAAATTACAATACCACCCCTTCAACCCGGAAGCTCGATCATGCCAGGAAAAGTAAATCCAGTAATCCCGGAAATGGTTATCCAAGCCGCGGCGTTCGCCCGCGGGCAGGCCCTTACGGTGAGCATAGGCGGCACAAACGGCCCTCTGCAGCTAAACATGATGCATCCTGTAATCGCCTGGAGCAGCCTGAGCGCCATGGAAGTTCTAGGCGCCGCCGCTAAGGCCCTGGGCGAACGCTGTATTGATGGCATAAAGGCAAATATCAATCGGGCCGCCGAATGGGTAGAACAATCTCTCGCCCTGGTTACACCACTGGCTCTTGAAATTGGCTACGACAAAGCCGCCGAACTTGCGCACCAAGCTTATGAATCTGGAAAAACTATAAGAGAAACGGTGAAAAACGCGGCAATATTTCCAGATGAAGAAATAGACAGGCTCTTGAATCCAAACTCTATGATACAAACGGAGGAGAAGTGAAACATGATGGTTAGTTATGTATGCAATGTTTGCGGCTATATCTACGATCCTGCTGAAGGCGATCCCGAATTCCAGGTGCCACCTGGAACAGCGTGGGAATATCTCCCTGAAGATTGGGTATGTCCTGTTTGCGGCGCGGATAAGGACCAGTTCACCCCATTGGACAACTAAATCATCCGCGCTTTTCTGGGCTGGAAACTTCAATCAGCGTCCTTCATCTCAGCATTTTGTTGCCAAAGTGAGGAATTCCGTGCGAGTACTCGGATCCGAATGAAAACTTCCAAGAACTGAACTTGTTGTCATTGAGCTATGCTGCTTCTCAACTCCTCTCATCGTCATACACATATGTTTAGCGTTAATAACAACCCCAGCGCCATCAGCATCAACAAGGCGCATAACAGCCTTTGCAATATCTGTCGTCAATCGCTCCTGAAGCTGTAGACGCCGCGAGAAGTGATTTACCATTCGCGCAAGTTTGCTGACTCCAACTATCTTCACTTTGGAGATGTAGCCAATAGTGCATGTACCAAAAAAGGGCAGCATATGATGTTCGCAAATGCTGTACACCTCTATATCCTTGCAGAGTATCATGTTGTTTGAATCCGATTTAAACACTGCTCCGCGAACTATCTCCTCCAGATTACTTCGGTACCCGGAACTCAAGAAATTCCACGATTCGGTCACCCTTTGGGGCGTGCCGCATAAACCCTCTCTATCAGGGTTTTCTCCAATTTCTATGAGAAGGCTGCGGATTAGCTTTTCCACTCTCTGCTTGTTCATTCTTGCTTCCTTATTTCAAATTATTTCACAGTATTGTAAGCATATAGAGAATCTAAAGCACAGTAATCTCACAAGATGCTTCCTTAAGATACAACGCGAAAAAGTGGTTCATTCCCATTTCGATTAACAGAATGTGGGTTCTTAACCGGACTTGACCTTACCCAGTCATAGTCTGTATATTCGAATTGCCTTGAAGGCACCATTCTGCTGCCAGAAACGAAAGGAGACTTAAGCATGTCCAAAGCACATCGCGGCAAAACCCTGAAAGCAGAGACTCCGCAATCCGGCCGTGGCAAATGTCCTTTGTGCAGGCGAACCGGAGTGAAACTGCTGTACGAATACGAAATTGATGAGAAGAAGCTTGTACTATGCAAACAGTGCAACTCGGCTGTTAAGTCAGGGAAATTCAAGGAAGCAATTGTACCAACATAACCTAATCGAGGGTATTATCAATGCTGTGTATGATGTGCAATCCTCATCTATGTATCAACGATGATTAATGGGGAGTGTAGACAAGGTTCTCTTTTTAATCTATGGACTCCGCTCAACCCGCCTCTCATGGCTGGCTGTATTTCGAAAACGTGAAGCATAAGCAAACTTCGATATCAGCGAAACAGGAACACAGAATCCTGGATACCCGACTGAGCCCGGATATAATCGGTGTTCAGTCGCTATCTGGATTCAATCTCATCATTAAAATCGAACTGTTAGGGTGATTGAAGGAACATCACCACGAATCATCCCTACCTTTGAGGTGAAGCGCAATCCAACCTCACTACATGCTTCACGAAGATAATCCTGATATTGCAAACCCAATTCCGGATTCCCAACGGATGTGTTATGATAGAATTCTTGAAGCGAGATGCTGCTTTCTGATTTCACGCCCTCATCGAACTTCTCTTTGAAATCAAGATAGTCCACTTCGCTACCATAGACAACAAGTTGCAATTTATCATCGGAGTTGATAGATGTAGCATGGGGGTTGGCAAACCTCCAGCCAATAACCAAATCTTTTTTTTCAGCTTTCATGGCTTCGAGTAAACTGTTCCGTTTTGTGGAATCGCGCAAAAGCTCTTCTGAGCTTATTCTGAAAACCCCGTCACGTTTTGCAAAGTTCTGTATATTCAGTGTTTCCGCGCTAGTCATCAATTCTGTCAGCAATAGAGTCAGATAGTCGGCAATCGACGAGCGACGGATATACAATGTGAGACGTTCCCTCATTCTTCTAATTAGTGGTTCAAGTTCCTTATCGGAAAAGAATTTCATCAAAATGAACCAGGTAAAAGATCTTGAATTATCTAGAAATCTATCACTAAGGAATATCATCACATTCTTCTCATCGGCGAGCAACGAGGAATCGGACACAATAGTCTTCACAACCGGAGCAGTGATGGCTTTGCGAATTGATTTGAGTCGATCGGAGTTTTTCAGCAATATTCTCTTGAGGTTGCTGTCATTAACCTTCGTTCTCTCGTCTATAGCCTTACCCGGATTTGTCCGATTCCAAAATTTTATCAACGGTGAATTGATTAGAATATCGAATATTTCTTTGTCAAATCTTTTGTAGAAGAAGGCAAATATAATCAGTTTGGATAAGTCTATCAAGTCCGATCTAACAGTTGTAAATTCTACATGAGAAGTTTCCAAACCGGAGAAGTAGCCTATCCTTATCATGCGCTGCAATGAATTGGGAGATATCTTAGCCAATCTGATACCAAACTGAATTCCGCCATCGGCAGTCGATATTTTTTTGAGTTTATATCCCTTGTTCACAAAGAAACCAACACCATCGTTTGTCAGAATCGCTTTCGTTTCTAATTCTATGTGAGGTTTTTTGAGAAGAACCATTTCCTATCCACTTTTATGATATCTCACTAGCAAACTCAAGATTGTTTCCATATCATAATTGATTAGACAATATTTGGGGAGATGTATTGTAAGGGAATTGCTTATAATCGTTCTCAAACAATGTACAAGGGCTGTTTCGATTGGAATTTCATTGACGGTGAGTCAAATACTGACTTAACCTGAATCTCTGATGCGAACCTTAGTTGCGTTTTTTGCTTTGATAACAGTCTTACCGGAAGTTGCAGCGATACCCGATATCGAAGCGCATTACGCATATCTTACTGGACTTGGCTCAAGAAGCGATGGCACCGTCGCCGAACATCTCGCATTGGATCATATTGCGAAAACACTTGATGATCTGAATATAACACATTCGCGCAAACCCCTCGATTCTGGTGAACGCGGGCATTCGTTTTCGGAAAATATCATCGCACAAATTCCAGGTTCACGGGATGGACTATATGTGCTGGCCACTCCCATTGACGGAGGCGCATTTTCAACGGCCCTACTGCTAGAGATGGCAAAGGAACTGACTATCAATCGCCCCAAAAATACCGTTGCTTTCTTATTTCTGGGAGCTGAAAAGGGAGATACTCACTTTCATCCCTATGGAAGCCGACTAGCGCTTAGAGAATTAACTCAAAGAGAAGATATCTTTGCGCTATATCTTGATAGCGATGAAAATCCCCGTACATGGAATATGGAAATTGGCAGTAATAAAACTCTCAATCCATCCTGGTTCGTCGAAGGTTTGATTGATACCTTGTCATCGGAAAGCATTCCCTTTTCCCTTAGACTTACTGATATTTTAGTTGCTCGCCTGGGATTGAAGAACAATACCAGCTTACCCGAAACCTGGCTGGATGTCGGAATTCCAACAATTTCTTTGGTTGGTTCGGAATTCGCGGAAATAGATGAAAACGATGCCCACACCCGCCGCTTGCTCAACGCTCTTCTATCTCTGGATTACATCTTCGAGGAAATTCCATCAGGTTGGGAAAGTACGTACCTGGTTATCAGCTCGATGTCGAGAATGTACTCCCGCATAGTTCGCGAGGGTACCTACGTAACAGTTTTCCTGGCAATCTCGGCTGCTTTTGTCGTCGTTATCTTGATTTGGATACGCAATATAAAGCTTAATATGAAACGTTTTGCCCGCTACAGCTGGACTCTACCTTTACTGTTAGCAATAGTGTTTCTATTTCTGTTTCTTTCAACCCTTTTTGTGGAAATGGCTTTGCTCCTTTCGGAATTCCCCAAGTTGTGGGAGAATTCGCCTGGAACGTTCGTTTTCTTTAAGCTAACCGTAGCAACAACCTTGTCGCTTATGTACATACTAGTCACTAATGGACTTCCTTTGATTCGCAATCCACATTTCTATTCATATGCCGCCATTGGAGCTGCGAGTCTCACATTTTTGATTTTTATCGCGCTTGATATCACAGTGGCAGCCTATTCACTTTGGACCATAGTCAGTCTTCTGTTACTTATAAGCACAAGAAACATGAAACTGAAAATCATATTCTTGATACTGTCAGTAATTCCACACATTGTGGGACTTGTATTACTTGAGCCGTATTCAAACATAATAGAATCTTTGTTGCTCTCACGAATATCCGGAAACCTAGTGATATCGTTGTTGCTCTTCCCAATAGTCCTGGCCATAACCAGCCTGAACTACTGGAACTTGCATTATTTCAGAAAGCGAACTAACATGCTGATACCGGCTGCGACTTTTACCCTCTGCCTTACCGCCATTATCACACTAATCTGGATAATCAGACTAAGCCCATATGATGGAGATAATCTCCAGCCCGTTTCTTTGATTGACGATATTGATTTGAGTAATGGCGAACGTCACATTCAAGTATCTAGTCCTGGACCAATCGGTCTAGCAAACATCCTGGTGAACGAAAAAACCTATCGGTTAGCCGGCTCGCAAAGGACTGAAAAAATTCAAATTCCACTTGATGAACTTCCCTTAGACGTTATAACAAGTACACAGACGTTTCTGGGACACCGAACCATCCGCGTAACAATCAAAGGAGAGAAGAATCCGAAAAAGATTGTCGCTACACTTCAATCCAATTCTCCATTCACTCTCCACAGTGCGAATTTTCCTTTTGAAATGAAGCCGTCGGGAATCCTCGCAAGCATTTTCATCGGCAACTATCCACCCTTCCCAATCACTTTGCAATTCACCGTTAACAATGATGCACGGCTCAAGCTAATCATAAACGGGTTCTGGATAAACCCTGAAGATCCCCAACTTATAAATCGACCTGACCTGGATATTGCATTGACTAAAAAGGTCTATCAAGAAACAGAGTTGTAGACAATGCACGTCGACTATCTTGCGGGGGGATCAATTAAACAAACAATACATGGAGTTTATAATGGGAGGAAACTGAATGAAATGTCCCTTGTGTAGGAACGCAGGCAACAGAGTTATTGAGTCAAGACAGAATCCAAGTGGTACATCTATTCGCCGTAGACGGGAATGCAACCATTGCGAATATAGATTTACTTCCTATGAAACAATCGAAGAGGTTCCGCTCACTGTCATTAAAAAAACTGGCAGCAGAGAAAAATTCGATTTAAAGAAAATTGAACATAGCATATATCGCGCTATCGTAAAAAGAACTGTATCCCACTCAAGCATCGAAGACCTGCTACATACAATTGAAGATGAGGCGACTCTGATGAGTCGCTCTACTCACGAGATTCGCAGCGAAACTATAGGCGAACTGGTTCTTGATAAGCTTTTTAAGATTGATAAAGTTGCCTACGTTCGCTTTGCCTCGGTTTATCGGCAGTTTGAGAATGTCGAGGAGTTCGTAAAGGTGATTGAAACATTTGCCTCAGACACGCTGAACCTGGAGAATGGTGAAGATAGCAATGCTCCCCTCTTCATGAAAGACTAAACAAATTGTCTGAAATTGGTGTTAACTTCCGGAGATTTTATAATGACAATCAATACTCGCAGATGGTCTGAACTAAACCGCGATGAAAGGGCAAAATTGCTGTCAAGATCCAAATTTGATATCGCTGATGTCAGCGACGCTGTCGCGAGCATCATTCTTGATGTACGAGAAAGGGGTGACACCGCGATTAAGGAACTGAATCATCGATTTGATGGAACTTCACTAGATACTCCCATTCTCGTGCCGAAGTACCACTTCGAGGAAGCACGAACACAGATTTCCCAAAAACTCAAAGACGCAATTGATTATTCGATTGAAAATGTTAGAAGATTTCATTCCCATCAAGAGCCAGATGGTATTTTTTGGAAGGAACTGCGTCGCGGGATTATGGCAGGCGAAAGAACTGTCCCAATTGAATCGGTGGCATTCTATGTTCCTCGTGGTAGGGGTAGTTTCCCTTCGATGCTCTACATGATGGCCGTGCCAGCCATGATAGCCGGTGTTAAACACATGGCCGTTGCGAGCCCACCGGATTCAACCGGCCGTATTGATCCGGCCTGCCTATATACAGCGGAGCTTTGCGGAGTTCAGAAGTCATATGCCATGGGTGGTGCTCAAGCCTGGTCAGCCCTGGCCTATGGTACCGAGTCTGTAGAGAAGGTAGACAAATGTATCGGACCTGGAAATAAGTACGTGGCCGCGGCAAAAAAAATCTTAAGTGATACACTTGACTGCGGGCTGCCGGCCGGTCCATCAGAATCAATCATTCTTGCTGATTCAAGCCCCGATGCCAAAGATATCGCAAGAAATCTACTTGTCGAAGCCGAACACGGTTCAGACTCTGCGGCACTCCTGATTACAAATTCAACTGAATTAGCAGAACGGGTGCGGGAATACCTAGTTGTTTTTAGTGGCGCTTTGCCTGAACCAAGACGTACATATGTAAATCATGTTCTATCCGGCTACGGTGGAATACTGATAGTGGAAACCATTGAAGAAGGTATAGATATTGTAAACCAATTCGCTACAGAGCATCTCCAAATTCGCACCTCCAAACCCTTCGAAACCCTCAGTCTAATCTCCAATGCCGGTGAAATACTCCTTGGCGACAACGTGCCGTTTTCGGTGGCAAACTATTCTGTGGGAACAAATGCAATTCTGCCCACGGGCGGCAGCGCACGAACCTGGTCTGGTGTCTCCGTGCGAGATTTCAAGAAACGATCCAGCGTAGTCTATTTGACAAGCGATGCTCTTAACAAACTTCGGCCCCATTCCTCTCTGCTTGCGGAGTATGAGGGATTTCCAGCACACCAGCGCGCCTTAGACGAATGGGAGCCAACAGAAAAAAACCGATAAAAGAAATGATTCAAACCTTAGACGAAGCATTCGAAATTTTCGAAAGCTGCACAAATCTGGAAAGAGGGTTCCCACCTGGTAATCCGAATCGGATATATCGCTTAGATCGAATGCGTAGGTTATGCGATCACTTTGGAAATCCGCAAGAAGAATTCAAGAAAATCCACATTGCCGGCTCCAAGGGGAAAGGCTCTACCGCAGCCTACATAGGCAAATTACTCGCTACAACCGGGGCGCGTATTGGAATTTACAGCTCACCACACCTTGTTGATTATCGAGAACGATTTCTAATAATCGGCACTGAATTTCCTGAAAAAACCGCCTTGGAAACTGCACGCCAATTACTTGAAAATCTCACTGATATCAATGGCAAGCTGCCCGGCACCGGAAAAACTACAACGTTTGAACTTCTCACACTTTTCGCTTTTCTTCTTTTCAGAAATACCAATTGCGATTATGCCATACTTGAAACAGGCCTGGGCGGACGATTGGATGCAACCAATGTGATAGAACACCCTGAGGCGGTGCTAATCACAAGCATTGAAAGAGAACACACAGAGATTCTTGGGAATCACATACATGAAATTGCCAAAGAAAAAGCGGGAATCATAAAAACTTCTTCGCGAGTTTGGACTGCCAAGCTGCCTGCGTCCGCCCAGAACATCATACGATTGAGAACTAGAGAGACCGAATCGTCGCTAACAGAACTCGCTGAGCGCCTTGCTAAAATCGAAGAGTTGCCAAACTTCAACAACAGGGTTAACAAGTTTGCCTGGAAGCTTAAGTGGCGGGGACTCAAAACCGTTCCGCCAGCCTCTGCAATAAACCGAATTCCTGTCGGAATATCCACATCCGAGATGATACATCTTTCCATGGGCGGATATGTACAAGCCGAAAATGCCGCATTAGCCTTGCTCGTTGCACGAAGCCTGGAACCCTCTCTGGATTTTGACGGAACTAGATACACTGCGGGTATCACCGCCATCGAGCAATTATCTCTTCCAGGACGGTTTCAATTTCTCAAAGTGAACCCGCCTATCATCTTAGACGGTGCTCATACTCCTCGCTCGATTGCAGCCGCCTATGAGGGTTTCGTGCAACTCACATCGCGATACACATTTGACTCGCCAGTTCTTCTTTTTGGCAGCGTTGCAGGAAAAAACCACAAATCTATGGCTAGAATCCTTTGTAACAACAGAAATCCGATTTTCAAAAAAATAATCGTTAGCACACCAGGAAACTTCAAACCGAGCAATCCGAGAGAAGTCGCGAAATCCTTCGTGTCGCAAGGTGCGGATGTGGAAGTGATTCCGAATATCAAAAAGGCCTGGATTACTACCTTGAAACTTGCGGATAATACACGCCCGATATTCATTACCGGTTCATTCTATATGATCGGAGAAATTGCGAGCTTGAAGAACGATGGTTGGGCCTAGACTTAGTTCCTTCCAGAACTTAGCATAATCTGATGGCTAAGCTTATACTGAGAAAACATCCTGCTGTACAAGCTGTTCATTATCTCTTTTTGCTTCCATTCGGTATCGCTCTTCGGCCTTTAATCACGAATTTCCGAACATTGGACTTCATTATATATAGCCTGGGTTGCGCTCTGGTTTTATTCCTGATAATCTATGGGAATCGTCGCCCCTTACTCATCTCAGACAACCATGGACTTCACCTATACCTGCACCATGGCCGCGAAGCCGAATTTCATCCATTTAATCATATAGCCAATTACGCCCTAATGAGCAGGAGCCGGATATCCATTACACCAAAAAATGGTTTGCCCATAATTCTTTTTTTAGATAAAAACGATCTTACAAAACTCACCTATGCTCTGGAGATTGAAAGCATTCGTACTGACAAGGAATGAACCGACTATATCTAGGAATACATGCTAAAGGCAGGCAACTTCCCGCAATCACACGCTGTCGTATAATATACTTGGATGATTCGGCTAAATCCAAACTATGACAAGCTTCAATCCGATTATCTTTTCGTGGAAATCGCCCGTCGCGTGAACAAGCATCTCGCAGGCAATTCGAAACGCAAACTTATAAAGCTGGGAATTGGCGACGTAACAAAGCCTCTATCAGCAACAGTAATAAAAGCCTTTCATCAGGGCGTGGATGAACAAGCAAGCAAAACCACTTTCAAGGGATATGGCCCTGATCAGGGTTATCTCTTCCTGCGAGCGGCAATCGCCCAGGCTGATTATCACGAACGCGGATGTGATTGTATTGATGCTTCGGATATATTTATCTCCGATGGTGCAAAATGCGACACGAGCAATTTCCAGGAACTCTTTGCTTCCGATATCAAGGTTGCCCTGCCGGATCCGGTATATCCGGTTTATGCCGATACCAATGTAATGGCCGGTCGAACAGGATTTGCACAAAATGGCCGCTATCAAGGCCTAATCTACCTTGAGGGTAACGAAAGTAACGGTTTTGTTCCTTCTCCCGGGGAACTAGTGAATAACCCGGCCGAGTTGGTCTATCTTTGCTTTCCGAACAATCCCACTGGAGCCACAGCAAACAGAGAACAGCTTGGCGACTGGATTCAATGGGCGCTAAGCCAAGGGGCAATAATACTGTATGATTCCGCATACGAGGCCTTCATTACTGATACGAATACACCCAGGAGCGTATACGAAATCCCAGGTGCCGATAAATGCGCTGTTGAATTTCGCAGTTTCTCAAAAACAGCCGGTTTCACTGGAGTTCGATGTGCATACACCGTAGTGCCTGGCGCCATAGAAATCAACGGTATCAAACTCCAAAATATGTGGAATCGCAGACACTCAACTAAATTTAACGGAGTATCTTATCCAGTGCAAAAGGCCGCGCTTGCAGTATATTCAGCCGAGGGAAGGAGAGAAATCAAGGCGAACATTGATTCTTACCTGGCCAATGCCCGAATTATTCTCGATGCGATGAACTCGCTCGGATATCAATACTGGGGAGGGGTAAACAGCCCCTATGTTTGGATAAAAACTAATGAAGATTCCTGGTCGACTTTTGACAAAATACTGAAAGGAGCCGATGTAGTTATAACCCCTGGAAGCGGCTTCGGCAAAATGGGCCAGGGTTATATAAGAATTAGTGCATTCAACAGTGCGGAGAACGTCCGGGAAGCACTTGAGCGAATCGTGGACCTGCTTAGCTAAACCTCAATATGGTTTAACATCGTACAACAACGGAAAAACTGGAGAACTAACCAACAATATACAACTCACTCGCCTGAACCCATTGGTGCTGATTCTGATGGTATGAAGGTATGCCGGGCCGCGGTCGACACACAATTAATTGCCTTGCTCATGAGAAACTAGACTGATTATTTCCCCCCACTGCCAGGCTTCATTGCCGAATCGGCAGTTGCTCTATGTCGAATTTGCGCAGGGTATGCACTACGCATGATAATCTATACCTCAATAATTTCAGTTCGATTTCGACCATTCTTCTTGGCGAGCATCAACGCTTTGGCGGCCTGATCGATAAGTGTCCCCGGATCATTGTCTCTAGAGGGTATAATAGTGGCACAACCTACACTGACAGTCAGAATCTTCGAATCCCCAGCGAAACTATGTGCAATGCTCTTTGATTCAACCATAGCTCGGAATCTATCGGCACTGCGGTATAGACTGAATTCATCAGTATCCATCATTACCACTGCAAAAACATCCTCACCGTATCGAGCCGACACATGAGAGTTCATATCAGTTGCACCTTGAGACACAATTTGACCCAATTGACTCATCACATTTTCGCTTCGTTTATGCCCATAAGTTCTCTTGTAAAACTTGAAATAATCAACATCTATCATAATCATCGACATGGAGTGCTGAGCATTCAATGTGTCGGCACTCCACTTAGACCGCAAGAAGTTCTTCAGTAGCACCTTATTATGCATACCTGTGTCCTTATCAATGAAAGCTTGAGTGAAGAAATCGATATTTTGACTCTCAAGCTTGTTTCGCTCTGTGGACAGCTTGTCGATTTGAACAAGAGCATTAGAGAATATTTTTGCTTCGAGCACGGTGTGGTAGACACTGAATACGAAAAACGCACTGGCGATAGACTGAAAAACCGTTTGAGTTTTATTATCAACAATCCCGAGAATGACGCTGAAGATAAAAAACTCCACACCGAAAAGCGAAAGCATAATCAGATATTCCTTAGTTCTGTAAAGAGCCCGGACTAACATGAAAATCGTATAAGCAATGAAGCCGGCCGTAATAAGTTGCAGCGGAGGTATAAATTGAGAATAAATCGCCGTCGGAGTAGAAACAACCAATATTGCCATTGCAAGTGCTATGGGCAAAACGATTCGGTTGAGTTTTGAATGAAAATATCTTGGATAAAGATTGAAGCAATATAAAGTGAAGACTGGGCCAACCAGGGACAATGCGAAGAAAATGATTTTAGTCCTCACCTCGCCACCCCAATTTGGAAATATAGTTAACAGAGCCATCTGACTTTTCAATCCCGCGAAAAGTAAAGCAAACACACCAAGAAAACCTAAGTACAGCGGGGCAAGACGCTTCTTACTCAGTATCAGAACTGAGAACTGATATAGAATCATTAGAAACAGACCCCCAAGAAAAACTGAATCGACGGCAAGATGTTTTTCTCGGGCAGCTAATAAATCTTCATAAAGGCCTAAACAAATCCAGCGGTTTAACCCGGCATTAATGTTATGATAGTTGGAAATACTGACTGTGATAGTCATCGAATCGCCGCCCGCTGCAACAGGCATAAGGACAGTCCTATTTCCTGAAACGGATTTTTCGGGATTCGTATCTACATCACCGATTTCACTGATTCTTTTGCCGTCAATGTAGATGTCCGCATTTGGCGTTATGTTATGAGTTTTAATCGCGAGAATATCACCTTCATCCTCAAAATTCTTGAGAATCGTGAGTTTGTAAGTAGCCACCCCTCGCGGCTCAATTGTGTGATCAACGCGTTTTAACTTATCCCAATAGGATGGAACAGACGTGTATAAATCGGGAGTCTGGGCGATAATTGAATCGTAAGTTTCCCTGCTAACAATTTGATTCCAGTAGAACGCCCATTCTCCAACCAGTCTAACTAAACCATCTGCCTCGAAATCATGATCTCGAAGATCCATCACTCCCGTTTCCGCGAGAGGGGAAGGCTCGAACTCAATGATGAACAGGAGAAAGTACACCACTAGTCCCATAACTAACGATAGAGAAACAAAATAGATAAACGGTCTATTCATTTTTATATTCAAAATTCAGAATAGCAGAGTCATATTCCTTAGGTCAACAAGAAAACCGTGGAATTGTCGATATCGCGGCAACTTTGAAGTATTACGACCCTGGAACACGTAAACGAAAATATGACACTGACAGAGCATGAAGATCCTGTTATCAGTACTTGCCAGAACGTTTTCGGCATAACAACCCCTTCCCCTTGGCAACGCCTAATCATTGCAAACGTACTGGATGCCATGCTGGTTCACAGCGGGGGACAAAGCACAGAAAATACGCTGGACGGCCCTGAAAGCCTTCGACAGATTGCGGTGCTCCCAACGGGCGCCGGGAAAAGCTTGTGCTGGATGCTTCCAGCTGTTTTATCCGGTGAGTTGACTGTTGCCGTATTCCCGCTGCTATCGCTTATGACAGATCAAAAAAGGCGCCTTGATGATGTCGGTGTGGATTCCGTAACCCTCCGCGGGGGACTCAGTCATAGAGAGCGCAGAACCGGATGGACCGCCCTTGAAAGTGGACAAATTTCAATAGTTATAGCCAATCCGGAAATTCTGCAAAGTTCGTCGGTCGCCAAGCGTCTCGGGGAACTCAAACCTAAATTCCTTGTTATCGATGAAACCCACACTGTCAGTCAATGGGGAGAAAGCTTTCGGCCCGCCTGTGCGGAAATAGGTAAGCTTGTTGAGCAGTGGAATCCACCTGTAGTGCTCGCTCTCACAGCTACCGCGGGCCCACATATCCGCGATAGGATAACACAGCTACTGTTTAACGGCGAACCTTCACAAAATGCCTTGGCAAACCCTGATAGACCCGCAATAAAATATGGCGTGATTCCCTCTCTTAGCCCCAATCATGTCCTGGAACGCCTGATTCGCAGCGAGTCTAAACCCCTAATAGTTTTTGGTCCAACTCGCTCCTCTGTCATGAACTCAGCGCGCCTGTTGCGAAATCGACTTTGCAGTCAGGAAATACGTTTCTACCACGCAGGCTTAACTCGCGAGGAAAAACTGCAAATTGAAGCCTGGTTTTTAAACAGCGATGATGGGATACTCTGCGCCACCTGTGCTTATGGAATGGGCGTAGACAAGCCCAACATACGCACTATCATCCACCTCTCCCAACCCCCTTCAGTCGAGGCCTATCTACAGGAGTCCGGCCGCGCATCTCGCGATGGCAAAGGCGCAAATGCATGGCTGATTTGGCACAGGGGCAGTAAAATCAAAATAGAAGGATCGGCGAATCTAAACTATTCCACAGGTCAGGAGAGGGAAAAACCCGCTGGAATGGAAAATCCGGAAAGGAGCCTGAGGGAACAGAATTCCGTGGAAGAAGCAAATACACAATCGCAAATTGCCCTCACAGGCTCTCGAGAGGCTCCCATAAATCCGCAAGCAGTCATTCATCTCCGCCAACGGGGGATGATAAACTATGTCTCTTCGATTCATAGCTGCCGCCGAACGATACTTCTCACCTCGTTAGGCATCAAGGCCCAGGACTGCAGTGGTTGCGATGTGTGCAGTGGCCAATCGCGCACAGAACCCCCAGAGGAAAAAACTATAATCCGGGCGATAAAATGGAATCGCCTCCGTTTCAGTAAGGGTAAATTGTCACGAATTCTGGTGGGCCGCCGTTCCGCAGAAATACTTCGCTCCGCTCTCCAAACAACTCGCGGCTTCGGCTCTCTTAGCGGCTGGGAGTTGGAAGATGTCGAAGAAGCAATCACCAGCCTTATTCAAATGAAAAAAATCAAAGTCAAATCTCGCTGGCCCTTTAAAGGCAAGCTATACTAGCCCGCCCCTGCACTCCCCCGGCTTCGATGTCTGCAGGTAGATTTCCAAAAAACCGCTTTCTCCGTATTTGAAATGCACTCCCGTCTGTCACTACAGAGGCAAAATCCGATATATGACTGATATCTCGAACAAAACCTCAAGTTCACTTCAACCTCTCCCTCGATTAAGCTCCAGTCATTGATTTGCAATTAGAGGAGATGCTTTTGTTTGCCAGAATTCCCGTTTTTGATCATCCGGCATAAAGGAGTAGTCAACGTTGTTCTTCAACAACTTAATGATTGTCTCATCATCCAATCCACAATAAGTGCTGATATCTGTATACTCGCGGTTAAGATTGGTTCCGAATAAAACCGGATCGTCTGTATTCACAGTTACGGGGATGCCATATTCGATGAACTTGCCGATAGGATGATTAGAAAACTCAGACACGTATTTCTTTGTGAATACATTGCTCGTAACACAAATTTCGAGAGGAATATCCCTGTCTCTCAGCATCTTCATTACATCTTCATCGTATATTGCGCTTGTGCCATGCCCTATACGCTCAGCAGAGCATAAATCAAGAGCTTCCACTATTGATTCCGGACCCACTTCTTCACCCGCATGAGCTACTAAATGAAAACCAGTATCCTTTGCCTTTTTGAATACCTCATAATAGTCCCTTGCAGGATTTCCAATTTCCAATCCACCCAAACCAAGTCCGATTATCGCTGTTTCAGGATTACTTCTGATATAGCTTTTCACAGTGTTGAGATTATCCATCGCATTCTCAGGTCCAAATGACCTGGAGAGATCAACTATAAGTCGTATCTTCTTGTTGTATAAGCTCTCAATTTCCCGGACGTTCTGATCCCATATCGCATAAAAATCTTGTACCGCAACAAATCCAAGATTTTTCACCATAGACGGGGAAATAAATCCTTCGAGATAGTCAACTCGATTTTCAATCATGTACTCCAGTACATCTTCCGCTAAGAACGCATAGTCCTCAAGATTTCGGAAAAGCTTTTGCAAATCAAAGAAATTGCCAATCATCTCAGAAAGTGTTTCCACAAAAATGTAGTTACTGAATTCGTTTTCATTTTCTATGTTTTTCAGTACTCCATACTTCCTATTGAGTTTCAACAAGGTTTTAATACTCGCCACAGCTTCAAGATGAATATGAATCTCCACCTTAGGTATTTTCGAGATAAGACTGACAATGCTCATTGCAACCTCTTTCCAGAATGAGAAGTATAAAGATTAATTCCTGCACTCCGGTTCATTATGAGGTTTATTGCTTTGTGTATCAATGTAAGGATTACTTGTTAAACTTGCGATTCCATTGTTTCCTGGCAATGCGCCTCTGTTCAATATTGTTGACATTATAACGGTATGGAGACTGGAAGCACAAATGGTGATGAAGAAACACGCTTGACGGAACAAAGATGCAATCTGAAACATAGAAACGGATAGTTCAAGAATTGATTCTTCACAGACGATAACTTTTTTTAGACACCATGAATCAGCTTGAAAGTTTGGTGCTCATACCTTTGCACATTGAATGAGATGAAACTATTACCACCGTTGACTTCACGAGCCGTGGCTTTCGGTTTCAAGTCACCGCTATCTCAATCGCACGTATCACTCATCTATCCATCTGAGACTCCTCTTTCCGCAATATTTCTGTCTTGAAGGAAGAGCTCCAGCATCATCCTCGTTTCCATTAAGTTGCCTGGAGACATAGAATCCCTCAAACCGGAAGGTACTTGAACACCTGAAAAGAATACGCCCGAAAGAGAGCGAATGTGCAATGTGAGACATCACGTGCGACACAGGTGCTGAAATAATCCCTGTGAAGTTTTAGTTTGTGGTATTTGAACGGTAAGGTGGGTTTAGCCTAAAACACCTTTCCGGTTTTAAGACAGCGAGTGCATACTTTCATCCGTCTACCCCCGCCGTTTGCCCTGATTTCAACGAGATTGGGCTTGAAAAGCCGTTTTGTTTTCACACCTATGTGCTGGCCCGCACCACCCTCCTTCTTTGGAAGGCCCTTGCGGGGCACATTGTTCCCCGAAACTGTGCCTTTGCCGCAAACCTCGCATTTTCTAGACATCTCACACCTTCCAGTACATAACTCGAAACAAGACAAAGCTAACTCAAACACGATGGATTTGTAAAGCCTTGAAGAGCTATCAATGCTTCACGGTCTAAGGGCAAATACTCCGCGAGCCAATATATCCGCTATTTCTTTCTTGCGATACGGCGGCAACGACTCATCTTCCCTCAGCAAACTCTCCCAGCTCGCCTCAAATCCCTCCGGTAGGGTTTCCATAAGGGCCAAAGAAGCAGTGAATACACGCGGTCCTGATTCGAACATATGATTCACAGCGAACAAGTTTTCCACTATCACCCGCAGGAAACCCGAGAGTGAAAGACGGAAATAGAGGAGATCGTTCTTCAAACACGCGGCTCCAAGATCGCCCAGAAAATGATCGATACGATGATGACAGGATTCAATCCAATTAGCCCAAAGAACCTCGGGAAGATTATCGAGTTTTTCTAAAACTTTATCAATCCAGTTAGACTTAGACCAAACCACGGTTCCAGTGGAAATTCGATGAAAGAGATAGGTGCCTCGTTCTTTGGAAAGCCAGCGATCGTCGTACGTTAATTCAAGTATACTGTCAACTCGGCCAGTGTCCTTGTAAGATATACGAACCGGTAAATCTTCCATTAGAAACCGATCCTTTTCTTTGCTTGAAGAGGTTTCGAAATAGCGTATACCGGGAAAGATGGCTGCTCGCTCATTTTTACCGGGAATTTTGGAATCTCGAAAAACATCAAGTGTGATTGAAAAATTGGGATCGTATGTATCTTTTTCGGCGAAATGCTGGAGAATTACAGTTTGCACTCCATCCCAGAATTTTATGATTTCCACGATATCGTTAACTACTTTCCGCACCTTGACTTTCATTTTCTTGTCCTTTTGTACTGTTTTCAGTGTATAAGTTTAGCATGGACTTAAGTTGCGAGTCAGCGAATGTGCGTGCTTATATTGTTGGACTTGGAGTACCTGACAAAGTTTCGCACTTTTTCCGTAAGCTTGTAAGAGATTTCATCGGAAAAACCGGCAACGGTGATGCAAAGAGAGGAGTGTACGGGTATTCAGAGGCCGATGATATTGGAGAATGCGGAGAGGAGCGAACAAGTAAGGTAGCCACGTGGCCGATGGAGCCAATGGTTCCAATCCTGGTGTGCACCGAGCGCCCCAAAGCACCGGTAGCAGGGTTGATGCCCTTATGTGAGACAGCGATTGAAGTGGGAAAACGTTTGATGCTGGATAAGTCTAGCAGATGGCTCATTCTGCCGGTGAATTCCAACGGTTGGTTCGAAAATCTGCGACAAAAACTGAGTGAGAGTGGACAAAAGCACGAAACGCAAACTTCAGTATATGAAGATACCCCAGCGCTTCCACTGTGTTTGGGATTGCCGCTCCTGTGTATGGATGAATGCGAAGAAAAACCCTTCTCGAGTGTGTCAGAAATCAACATTGATGAAATTGGAGGATGGAAAGCCTTGATGCTAATCTGTTGGGAAATCGAATATCTAGCCAACCGGCCCTGGCATCACTCGGTTTATTGGGTGTCTATTTGGAAGCGGAGGTTGCGGAGAGCCGCTGGCGCGTTCAATATGGGATGGGATATTGCTTAGTTTCTACTAATCTGCTACCCTGAACTCCAAATGAATCAACAAGAAGGCCTTTCCCCAAGTATGGAGGATTATCTGGAAACAATTCTGCTGTTGGAGAAAAAAAATCGAGTTGCAAGGGTAAAGGATATCGCCCATGAACTATCGGTTCAGATGCCTTCGGTAACCGGTGCCCTGAAAACCCTGAAAAGCCGCGCTCTGGTGGAATACGAAAAAAATTCCTTCATCAATCTGACACCCAAGGGGCTCACTTTGGCTCAGGCGATTTTGCGAAGGCATGAAATACTGGTTAGCTTCTTTAAGTTGGCGCTTGGGCTTGAGGGCGATAGCGCCGAGTACCAGGCCTGTCAAATCGAACACGCAATAAGCCAGGATACGGCTGAAAGATTTTCGAAGCTCACACGCTGGATTCAGGAAAACGGAACTACCGCACCAGGAAGCATAGGCGACTAGAAGAATGAGAGGCGGCGATAAGGCTTAGCTCGGCTCCACCACTTTGAACTTACAGCCCGTGGCGGGGGCAGATATCGCTAAGCGGGCAGGCATAGCAGTTGGGCCTCCTGGACATGCAATATTTACGGCCATGGAAATTGACCGTCATCGAGAAATCGATATGACACTTCTCGGGAACGATTGCGCCGATCTCTCTCTCAATCTTAACCGGATTTTTCTCTTCTGTTAAACCAAGCCGCCTGCAAACCCGCCCAAAATGTGTATCCACAATTATCCCCGGAAGTCCCCAAATGTGCGATCTAATAACATTTGCGCTCTTCCTTCCAATTCCAGAAAGCGAAGTTAACCTATCCATTTCCTGTGGCAATTCGCCTCCATATTCCTTCACCATTCTTTTTGCCCCACGAACTAAATTTCCAGCCTTCTGCCTGAAAAAGCCCAATGGATGAATGATTTTTTCCAGTTCCCGAATATCGGCACTTGCCAATTCCCGCGAACTGGGATAGAGCCTGAAAAGACTGGGAGTAACCCTGTTCACAGCCACATCAGTTGTCTGAGCCGAGAGGGAAACGGCTACAAAAAGTTCATACGGGTTTCTGTAGTTTAATGGAGGACGCCAGTTCGGATACTCACTATTCAAGCGCCTAATCAATTCATTTAGATGAAGTTCCAAAATATAAGGCCCTGAGGCATCCATAACGAATTTCGTTTTCACTGCCTCCGCCAATCTCACCGCAACACATCCCATCATCAAGAATGCCCCCGGAACACAACGTATTCCCTTGGGGGCGTAGTGAAATTGTGAAGAGACAAAAATACATCTCTGATGTTTGACTGTAAACCAAGTCGAAAACTTGCACAATCCTCAAAGGAGTTTCATCGGGGAGCTCACACGCCCCTGGTTAATTGACACCCCTCCATGAATCGCATAGAATGCGAGTCAGTTCGGAATGTAGCCTAGCGGCCAGGGCGCCTGCTTTGGGAGCAGGAGATCAGAGGTTCGAGTCCTCTCATTCCGAATTACAATACAGGACAGAAGCTTTGTCGGCCAACTCAAGTTGAAAGTACTTCTGTCATCGAAGAATTGGAACCCAATTCCCCTGATAAGTCTTGTTTTCTCATCCCACTGGCCACAATCACTCGAGGCGACGCCAGAACCACGATGATATCACTGTCATTCAAACGATTGTTCACATAATTCTTTCACGAATTTCCATTTCATTCTCATTGAGGCTGTTCCTGTCACCAAATTGACTCATCCATCCCAGGTTCTCAAAACGCAGTGCTCTACTGCGTCAACTAGTCGCATGTGCATGTCATAAAGTTTAATCGATTAAACCCCAATCCAGAATGGTTATCTGATCATCTATAGCAAGTATGCCTCTGTCGAGGACCGATTTCGAGTTGTCAAACGGGTTGTGAAACACTGCATCCAGTCGCAACTCGCCCCAATGCGTGCCTATATTGAATTTGCAAGAAGGCTGGGCCTCTACGTTGAAAACTCCGATACGCAGGCCGATTAGACTGGTGTTTGAATCTCGTCGTTCGTAGGCTGCCGCTATATAACCCGCGGGGGCTGGAGGATACCAGAAGTATCCGTCTCGAACGATACCCGATTTCTTGAGCGCAATAAACTGTATTAAAAGGCTATGATGTTTTACGCAATTGACATCACTCTTTGTCAACCAATCAATCGGATCTCGGTTAAATAGACTGGGTTGGTGGCTGGCCATATATTCCTGGCCCGCATAAATTAGCGTAGTACCCTTTTGAAACAGGCTAAAAGCGGTCCAGGCTGCCAGAGTGCTTTGTATATACCCCGCGTGGCTTGAGCCTTGAACCTGAGATGATACTGTGGAAGTTATGTGCCTATCAAACGAAGCAGTTGCAAATAACTTTCTCGCCCTGCTTTGATCATGATTCTCGAGAAAGCGCAGCTTAAGATCCGATTCTCTATGAGTGGATTCCTGAATTCTTAGTCGATCTACATAATGTTTCAAATCTATTGCGCCGTATATAAGGCTAATCCAATCCGGATACACATCGTAATCATAGGACAAATCAAATACTTCCAGGAGCTCGCAGTCGCTTAAACAATCAAATCCCATGCGCCGAACGGCATGAATGAATGAACTTTCAACGGCTTCCGCAATCCAGATTGTATCAGGCTTTATCTGGGAGCAGGCATCACGGGCATCAAACCAGAAAGGCAGAGGAATCAACGGTGCCACATCGCAGCGGAAACCGTCGACTCCGTGCATAATCCAATCTTTCAGAGTTTCGATTTGATAATTCCAAAGCTCTTTAATTGAGTAATCAAGTTCTATTACATCGCTCCATTCATCAATTCTGCTGCCAGGCACCCCGTTCGAATTTTTCCAAAACCAATTTGGATTAGCCTTCCTCATAAGAGAATCGGCTGAGGTATGGTTGAAAACAATATCAATGATTACCGCTAAACCACGCCCGTGAGCCGCCTCAATAAAATTTGAGAAATCATCCATAGTGCCAAATTCTGGATTAATTGCCCGATGGTTACTAATTGCATAGGGACTGCCCAGGGTGCCCTTGCGTTTCTCAGCTCCGATTGGATAAATGGGTAAAAGCCATATTATGTCGACACCCAGATTGGAAATACGTTCAAGGTCTGCTATAAGTCCTTTAAAATCTCCGGTTTTGGAGTGATTGCGCACATACACCGAGTAGATAGTTTTATTGCGCAGCGAGGGGTTAGTAATCTGCGCCACTGTTTTCCCCTTTTGTGTCCCGCGAGTAATTCAATCTTCCGTAGATTTCACAGAGCTTCCTTAAATATTCGGCTCTTTCGTCACTGAAAGATGTTTCAGGCGCCCGCCACATCCAGTTATCACCAAGAGTTCCGGGTGTGTTAAACCTTGCCTGATTGTCTAGGCCCAATACATCCTGCATCGGGAAAATTGCGAAGTTGGCCACAGAAGCCATTGCGGCTCGCAGCATGGCTCCTGCCACTGTTTTGGCATCCGTGGTTTCGCCAAGATTCAAATAATCAATTACCTTTTTCCTATCGCATTCAGGCGCGATTTCAAACCAGCCGGCAATGGTATCGTTATCATGTGTTCCTGTGTAAACTACACTGTTCTTGTCGTAATTATGCGGGAGATAATTATTCTCCTCCGATGCATTGAAAGCAAACTGCAGTATTTTCATTCTCGGAAATCCACAGGCCTCGATAAGTTCCACAACTTCCTCGGTGATAAACCCTAAATCCTCCGCGATTATTGGCAATTCTCCCAATTTCTCGCGGGCCAGCGAAAAGAGAGCTCTACCGGGTGCAGGCATCCACTTCCCGTTTACTGCAGTCGTTTCTCCAAATGGTACCGACCAATAGGCGCAAAAACCTCGAAAATGATCGATTCTCAACACGTCGTACTGCTCAAGCTTGTTTTTGAGAAGGGATAACCACCAGGAGTATTCATCTTCGGCCATTTTATCCCAATCATAAAGTGGGTTTCCCCAAAGTTGTCCGGTTGAGCTGAAATAATCTGGAGGCACGCCAGCGATATTGGTAGGAAGAAGATTGGCATCGAGTTGAAAGAGCCGGGGGTTGGCCCAGCAATCTGAAGAGTCGAAAGCAACAAAAATTGGTATATCGCCAATTATTTTAATTGCTCTCGATTGAGCCTCGGATTTGATGTTTTGCCACTGGTGAAAAAACAGGAATTGTACGAAGAGATGGTATTGAACCTCGTTTGCCGTCTCTATTGTCAGACTGTCAAGCGACTTCTTCTCACGCAATTTCATTTCCTTAGCCCATGTATCCCATGAATGTTCGCCATTTTGATTTTTTAAAGCCATGAAGGTGCAGAAATCTTCCAGCCATTGGGATTGGGCAATTCTAAAAGCTTCCAGTTCCAATGTTAATTGTTTTGGCCCTTTACCCGCAGAATACCTACTCCAAGCCAGATGAAGAAGCTTCTTCTTCTCTGGGATAAGTAGAGAAAAATTCACATAGCTCTCGGGCAGTTGTTTCAGCGGGTCTAGTTCTTCAGGTTCCAATAGTCTGAAGCTAACCAGTTCTTCGACATCTATTAGATTGGGATTGCCGGCGAAAGCACAAAGACCTTGATAAGGAGAGTTGCCATAGCCGGTTGGAACCAGTGGACAAATCTGCCAGTAGGTTTGGCCGGCGCTTTGGAGCCAATCAAGAAAGCTGATTGCCTGTGTTCCAAAGGTGCCGATTCCATAGGAACCAGGCAGTGCCGTAGGGTGAAGCAGTATGCCGCTTGCTCGTTGAAATCCTGTCATTGATATCTCCCGCTTAACTATAACCCATCTCTGTCAGGTTGATTACCCAGGGTTGAATCGGATGAAGCGATGACATCAGGAGTAAAACTATATATCAGTTTTCTAATAAATTTCATAAAAAACTATATACTATAATGACCAGGTAGTATTATAATGCGGCTTGTGATGAGGATAAGTTAATTCTGCTCATTGTGTGTATGCGTTTTTCAGGCTTGATTTGCAGATTGAATGAAACTCAAAGCAACTTTGATTTGGTTTATGTACCCAAGAAGGAGGTGTTTAGATTTAGCATTACGCCCAAGTCTCGAAACAATTCTAAGGAGAGAACATGAAAAGAGTTTTTTTCACTTTATTCATTTTGATAGTAGTTGGAGGCCTCGCGTTCGCCATTGGTGACAAGGAAGAGACAAACACCATGGTTGATTCCATCGCGGTAGCCGCCAGCATCACTATAGAAGAGGCGGTTGATAATTCAGAACTGCTCATGGGCAGCCCCATCATGGTAGTTGCAAATACCACACGATATGATTTTATCAACCTTTTGGACGACAGGAAGAGGTTTGTAGTCTAATCAAACAAACCGACGACGAGTTGTATCGTCATTTAGAGTCTACTGGGGATTTATGTGTTAATATTGCGGACTGGGCGGATGTTAGATGACTTAAGATGCTGAGCGCAAAAAAGTACAACACACTTTTTGGTGTACGGCCCCCTCCTGCAAGATTAACTTGTGTGGAGGGGTTTTTTTTGTTGTCGACCAGATAAGCGGGAAGCTTAACGAACTCCGGCAGAAGTGTGGCATACTTATCTTTGTGCTTGATTTCGCCGTAGAAACAGCGAAAATATATGCATTGGATATCACGAGGTAAATTATATGAAATTGATGCGGTTCTTCGTTGTAGCGCTCTCGCTGGCTATTCTAGTTGCATATACATTTGTTATTTAGAAAAGCCTGGGAGTAAAAAGATTTCAATCTCCGTATGAGGGAGCCAGTGCGGAGATGGCTGATTTCTGCCGCACGCTCTGACAAGCTGGTCGCCAGACTGGCTGGATTCTTGTATTTACGATTCCATTTATGAAATCTCCTCATGTATTCGGTTAATAGGCTGGGTATGGATACACAACTGTTGAAAAGTGTATGGTAAGGGGAGAAGAATGAACGACAAATTGCAGAGACTTACAGATAAGATTTACAAAGATGGTGTGGAGAAGGCCCATACCGAGGCAGAAGCGTTGCTTCGTGAGGCCGCGAGGGAAAGGAATGAAATACTTGGAAGAGCCGAACTTGAAGCGCAGGCAATTGTTGAAAAAGGGCGCAGAGAGGTGGAGTCGCTAAGGTTAAAAACAGAGGCGGAATTGTCCTGGGCCGCCAGGCAAACAGAGAGTAATCTGAAACAGAGGGCTGTAGCCTTTCTTACCGATGGCATCTTACATGAAGAAGTGAATAAATCCCTGGGAAACGGAGATTTGCTTACCAAACTCATTCTGACGGCGATGGATGCCTGGGCGGCTAGTGGGAAAGCTCCCAACCTTTCATTGATACTCTCCGACGCCCTGGAAAGAGAATTCATTCTGGGCCTGCAAACTGCGCTGAAGAAACAAATTGACCAGGGATTGAGTATCAGTTTTTCCGATAAAATTAGAAACGGTTTCAAGTTTGAGTCTAAGGACGGGACTTACAATTTTTCGTTCACCGATAAGGATTTCGAAGAGTTCTTCCGTTCCTTCGTAAAGAAGAAAACCCGGACAGTTTTGTTCGGAGGTGAATATTGACTCAATACTATTATCTGGTTTCCAGCCTACCCGAACTTGCCTCTGACACTTCATTTGATAAACACCCGTATCCTGCCTTTGATGAGTTTGCCCGCGAAGAACTGCACCTTGCTGATTACTCGGATATGCGCAAATGCTTCTTACTGAATGATGCTTCAAATATCAATTCAAAACTGGATGCATCTCCTCTTGCAATGAAAGCACCTTCTTTCTATAGCGAGAACGAATTGGAAGATGGTTTGGCAGAACCAGACGAACTTTTTGACTTCTTCTCTGAATTCATTTGGGACATCAGGCTTGAAAGGCAGAATCAATTTACAATGTCGAAAGAAAATGAATTGCTTTGCAGGATGATGACTGCGCTTAGCACTGAGAAAAAATCCGAAATCAGGGGATTCCCACGGGAATATCTGATCTTCAAGGCACAGTTGAAAAACTTGACGACAGCGCTGGCCTGCAGAAAGGACGAAAGGTTATACATAGACGAGATTTTCCCCTTCGATCATTTCACCAAGAAAATCAGTATGAGTCAGGCGCCCGATTTCGGCATTGGCGATGAACTGGGTGTAATGAAACCTCTAGTTGATGCTTTTGCCGATTCCTCGGCTTTGGATATTGAACGGGCAATTACTAAAACGAGTTGGGCATGGCTCGACGAAAGGATTGGGTATAAGCATTTTTCCCGCGAGGTTGTATTTTCTTTTGCAATACGAATTGCAGATGTGGAACGGTGGCTCTCGATAACACCTGTTGATGGTAGACGAATGCTTGATGAATTGCTGGAAAAACTCCATAGAAATACAACTAAGAAGAGTCCTTTATGACCCGAGGAATAGTTACGGGAATAACTGCCAATCTGATTACTGTGGAAGTGGATGGTCCCATCAGTCAGAATGAAATTGCATATCTGCAAAATAACGATGAGCGGCTGATGTCCGAAGTTATAAGAATTACTGGGAAAACCGCATATATGCAGTGCTTTGAAAGCACCCGGGGAGTCAAAGTGGGACTTCCAGTGGAATTTTCAGGCGAGATGCTGGAAGTGGAACTTGGCCCGGGGCTTCTATCGAAGAACTACGACGGCTTACAAAGCGATCTGAATAAAAAGGAAGGTTTGTTTTTAAAAAGGGGTGAATATACAGCGGCGCTCAATGAAGAGAAAAAATATGAATTTGCCGCGCTTGCGACAGTGGGGGAGAGAGTAAATGCGGGGTTTTGGTTGGGAGAGGTTAAAGAGAACTGGGTGAACCATAAGATTATGGCGCCCTTCAATTTGGCAAGCGAGTGGATTGTTGAGTCGGTGGCTGCCAATGGAATCTACGGTATCCACGATGTTATCGCAGTGATAAGGAACGATGCGGGCGAAAGAATGGAGCTGTCAATGACTCAGCGATGGCCTGTGAAAATCCCGATTAGAGCTTATAGAGAAAAATCTCGGCCATACCGACTTATGGAGACGGGCTATCGAATTATCGATACCTTCAATCCGCTGGCCGAAGGAGGAACTGGTTTCATCCCCGGGCCATTCGGCTGCGGGAAGACGGTTGTCCAGCACACAATTAGTAGAAATGCCTCGGCAGATATCATTATTATCGCCGCCTGTGGTGAAAGAGCTAACGAGGTTGTGGAAATCTTCACCGAGTTCCCGGAGTTGGAAGATCCACGCACCGGACGCAAACTCTTTGAGCGAACAACTGTTATCTGTAACACGTCGAACATGCCGGTTGCCGCGCGCGAGGCATCGGTATATACAGCTATGACTATAGGTGAATACTACCGCCAGATGGGACTTAGCGTGCTGCTCCTTGCTGATTCGACATCGCGCTGGGCCCAGGCACTTAGAGAAATGTCCAACCGCCTTGAGGAACTCCCTGGCCCGGATGCCTTCCCCATGGATCTACCGGCAGTAATAGCAAATTTCTACGCTCGCGCCGGAATGGTATATCTTCACAATGGGGCAAGCGGAGCAGTTACCTTCATAGGCACGGTGTCTCCCGCCGGTGGCAATCTGAAGGAACCTGTAACCGAATCCACCAAGAAGGTGGCCCAGTGCTTCTATGCTCTCTCGCAAAAGCGTGCGGATTCAAAACGCTACCCGGCGATAGATCCTCATGATAGCTATTCCAAATATCTGGAAAGTCCGGAAATACAGCAGTTTCTCTCTGAACGCTCCGGCCCCAGGTGGGTTAGCGACGTGCTCTCGCTGAAAAACCGGATGTTGCGTGGCAAGGAGGCTCAAGATCAGATTTCCATTCTTGGCGATGATGGAGTTCCTATCGACTATCATGTTGATTTCTGGAAGAGCGAATTGATAGATGCCGTTCTGATACAGCAGGATGCCTTCGATCCCATCGACAGTTTTGCCTCGGTAGAAAGGCAGGAATATGGCTTGGAAATGTTGAAGAAAATATGCGATAGAAAATTTCGTTTCCAATCATTTGAGGCGGTGGCTCCGTATTTCAAGAAAATTATCAATTCGCTCAAGCAAATGAATTTTTGCGATTTCAACTCCGCCCCGTTCAAGGAATTCGAAGCCCAATTCAAATCCATGCTAAACGAGGGAGATGTCTCCTAATGCAAAGCAGCGCCTTTCAGATGATACACACCAAAATAGAAAAAATAACCAAGGCAACGGTAAGTTTGGAAGCAAGCGGCATAGGAAATGAAGAAATGGCCTGGGTGGACAATCGCCTCGCCCAAGTGGTTAAAATCAATAAAAATCAGGTAACCCTTCAGGTATATGTGGGCACGGAGGGAATCTCCACCAATGCCGAGGTGGTCTTTCTAGGGCGTCCGCCGGTATTAAAAGTATCAGAGCACTTGGCTGGCAGATTCTTTGACGCTTATGGACAACCAATTGACGGCAATCCAGAAGTGGAAGGCGAGGAAAGGGAAATTGGCGGACCATCGGTTAATCCTGTTTGCCGCGAGCAGCCCAGTGAGCTGATTGCCACAGGCATTGCCGGAATCGATTTGAACAACACGATAGTCACCGGCCAGAAGATACCATTCTTCGCAGACCCCGACCAGCCATACAACGAAGTTGTGGCCAATGTGGCGCTGAAAGCCCAGGCAGATAAGATAATACTTGGGGGGATGGGCCTTTCGAACGATGATTATCTATACTTCAAAGCACTTTTTGAAAATGCAGGCGCATTGGATAAGATAATCAGTTTTATCAATACCACTGAGAATCCTCCGGTTGAACGCCTACTGGTGCCCGACATGGCTTTAAGCGCCGCTGAATACTTCGCCGTGGATAAAAACGAGAAGGTTTTAGTGCTCCTTACAGACATGACTCTCTATGCGGATGCCCTTGCCATAGTCTCCAATAAGATGGATCAGATACCATCGAAAGACTCGATGCCCGGTTCCCTGTATTCCGATTTAGCAAAGCTCTATGAAAAGGCTGTTCAGTTTCCCAAAGGAGGCTCAATAACAATCATAGCAGTTACCACACTTTCGGGTGGGGACATCACTCATGCCATTCCGGACAACACAGGATACATCACCGAGGGTCAGCTTTTTTTGAGGACCGATACAGATATTGGGAAGGTTATAGTCGATCCCTTTCGCTCCCTGTCCCGTCTGAAACAACTTGTTATAGGAACGAAGACTCGCGAGGATCATGGCCAGGTTATGAATGCCGCAATCCGGCTCTACGCCGACGCGGCAGAGGCTAAAACAAAGCGTGATAATGGCTTCGATCTTAGCAAATACGATAAGCGCTGCATTGATTTTGCCCGAGACTATTCCAGGCACCTGCTTGCGATTGATGTGAATCTCGACACCAAAGCTATGTTGGAAGTAAGCTGGCGCCTATTTGAAAAACATTTCTCGTTAGACGAACTCGGAATAAAAAAAGCTATCTCAGACAAATACTGGCGCGGCCCGGGAAATAATGGGAACTAGGTTATGGAACTGAGATTTCAATATAACAAAATCTCGATACAAGCCCTCCAGAAGCAATTGAAGATTCGACAAACAGCTCTCCCGACACTGAAAAGCAAGGAAACCTATCTTCGCATCAGTATCAAGAAAGAAAAGAATCGACTGGATGAGCAGCAAGACGAACTGGCGGAACTTAGAAGCAGAATCGGAGAATCCGAACAATTATTCTCCGAATATCCAACAGACTCGCTTCGCATTATGGATATAGAATACGACAGCAAAAAAATGGCGGGAATTATAATACCTGGTTTGGGGGAAATCAGTTTTGCCGAGGCTGCAGGTGCATTGGTTCAGAAGCCCGCCTGGTTGCTTTGGGGTTGGAAGGTAGCTAAACACCTAATCCGGATTATCACTGAAATTGATGTAACGCAGCGTCGCATAGAGTTACTCGAACTCGCAAGAAAGAAGACAACTCAGAAAGTCAATCTCTATGAAAAAATGCAGATTCCCCAATTTTCCGAAGCGATACTCAAAATAAGAAGATATCTCGAAGACGTGGAAAATCTGGACAAGGCCACCCAAAAAATCACCAAAGCCAGACAAAGCCCTTAGGTAAGTAAATGATTGAGAAGATGAAAAAAGTTCAATTCTTGCTAACCTCTGGCGATTCAGATAAATACCTTTCCGAATTCCAACAACTGGGGCTTGTACATCTTCAAACCAAATCCGTCTCCGAACACCCTGATATAATAGCACTCTTGAGCCGAATGGACTTACTGAAAAAAACCTTGGCTGCCTTACTTCCATATTCCGAGCTTTCCGGTTCCGAAGAAACCCACGAAACGCTTAGCATCGACAAAGTTCAGAAACAGACATCGGAAATTCTATTGGACATACAACGCCATCGGAGCGATATAGAACGGCTAAAAAAAGAAGAAGCCGCACTTGCGCCCTGGGGCTATTTCAGTCTCACGACAATATCAGACTTGGAAGAGCAAGGAATACTCATCAGTCTTCACATACTTCCAAAGAAAGCCTTTCAAAAAGCGCAGCATACCAATCGTCACTTCGAAATCATCCAAGAGAACAAGGTTCAAGTTCGCTTCGTCGAGATTCGCCGTGCAAAGTCCGATGAAAACATTGAAACTCCATTATACCCTGAAGAACGTATGGGAGATATGGACGATGCAGAATTGCGCCTCCGTCTGGAAACGCATAAAAACAAGATTTCGGAACTGGAATTCAAACTCAGAATTTTATCGCGCAGCAAGCGTGCAATCGAATCGGAATTACGAAAAAGTGAACTGCGACTTGAGCGTTTGATAGCCGCCAAATCACTTGACAGCCATGCCAATGGTTACATTCAATGCCTAAGTGGTTTTGTCCCAATATCACTCTTCCCCGAATTAGATTCTTTTCTCGAAGATAGAAACATCCTTCCGATATATGGCAATCCCGGGGATTATGAAGCTCCGATAAGACTGAAAAATGGTGTTCTTGTTCGTCTTTTTGAACCAATAACAAAAATTTTCGGACTGCCTCAATATATGGAAATCGACCCAACACCATTTTTCGCACCCTTTTTTGCCTTCTTTTTCGGTTTCTGCTTGGCCGATTTGGGTTACGGCATTATAGTTATCATCTCTGCTTTGGCCGCTTTACTATTCGTGAAACGCCGAGCATTTAAGCCAATCGCTGCCCTCGCCGCCATATTCGGGTTCTGTACGGTTATCGGTGGTCTTTTCCTCAATACATTTTTTGGGACTCAAATCGATGCCATCCCCAATTTGTCGGATGAAATCGCCTCTTTTCTTCTTTTCAGGGATATAAACGATGCTATGTACTTCTCCATCTTGCTGGGGATAATTCAGATACTGGTGGGTTTTATAATACAAATCGCCAATAAGTGGCGCCAGGAAGGATTGATCGCCTGCTCTCAGCCACTCGGCACATTCTTATTGCTAACAGGAGTTGTACTATGGGTTTTAGGAACCCTGGAACCATCATTCGCCATTGGCCCTATCCAAATTGGTAGTTGGGGTACGCAGCTCGGAACTTCAAATCGAATCGGGTTTACCTTGTCGATTACTGGAATACTTCTCATTCTGCTGTTTAACGACACTCGAAAACGAATTTGGCTACGTCCGCTTCTGGGTCTTTGGAAACTGTATGGTATCGCAACTGATATACCTCGGGATATCCTTTCCTACATCAGGCTCTTTGGATTATCACTCGCAGGAGGTCTTCTTGGCGGGGCAATCAACTCAATCGCTATAATGATACTTGGCACTGATCCCGGCTTCCTATCCTGGGTTTTTGCGTTAATTGTCCTGCTCGCAGGGCATTCAGTCAACTTTGCACTTGCGGCTCTTGGAGCCTTCGTTCATCCTCTCCGTCTTACTTTCGTCGAATTCTACAGGGCGGTAGGATTCCGTGGAGGGGGAATAAAATACGCACCTTTTGGAGGGAAATTTGCGTGAATAATTCAGTAATTCTTGCTAGTATAGGCCTTGGTTTGATGGTGGGACTTTCAGGAACTGGATCGGCCATAGGACTGGTAATCGGAGGGAGCAGCGCCATCGGTGCAGTCAAGAAGAAACCAGAAGTATTCGGTTCATCTCTTGTCCTTTCGGCCCTCCCGGCATCTCAGGGTCTTTATGGTTTTGTGTGTTTCATACTCTTCCACAAATCTGTAAATCCCAACATGACCCTATTTCAAGGAGCCATGATTTTGGCCGCCGGCATCGCCATGGGACTTACGGCCTTGTTTTCCGCAATACAGCAGGGTAAAGTCTGTGCAGCAGGAATTTCCGCGATAGGCAGCGGGCATGATGTTTTTGCCAACACCTTTATCCTGGCAGTGTTTCCGGAATTCTACGCAGTACTGGCGTTGGTGGTTTCCATTCTGATAAAAACCACAATGCTGTAAGATATTCAATATGAAAGAAATCAGGGCTTGGACGGTATATCACTTTGTACTGACTAATTGTGATTTCCACCAATATAAGCAATCCGCGAAACACTGGAGTTCAACAGAATGAAAAGATTGCCTCGTGCAGTCGATTTTGAGACTAACAAGCTTGACTAAGCCAGGTTTTGAACTATAGGCAGTGCTAGTCGTATCGATTGGATGAATCACAAACTCAGAGCAGAAGCAAAATTGTACAGGGGAGTTAAAGCTGTTGGCTAAAAGGAATGATACTGCCCACGCGCGATAAGATGGAAGCTGTAATGAAGCAGAGCGAGTTTGCCAACTTGAATGAGCAAGATCAGGCAGCTGTCAGGGCGGGGGCACTTAAACACAGATTTACTTACCAGGAACTCAAGCAGATTATCGATATGTTCTTGGATTTTGAAATGTGGGGTGAGCCCAGTATCCGTGAAATCTTCAGAAAAAAGTCAGGGAAGGTAGCATTCGAAGCGGTGAAAAAGGCTTGGAGGGAATTGAAGAAGACACCAAAATCCTACGATGGTTTTTCCGGTAG
Organism: Olavius algarvensis spirochete endosymbiont; assembly: GCA_900608495.1. Lineage (GTDB taxonomy): Bacteria > Spirochaetota > Spirochaetia > DSM-2461 > DSM-2461 > UBA2779. The sequence continues at coordinate 68,379 of UWYT01000246.1, forward strand.
TCCAGAACCTACCCGGGAAGCTGGGACAAATCCGGTTGCAATTGAGGGAGGACAACTGGGTTTCGGGGCGTGTCCTGTTGCGTCGGAAGATACGCGATGCTGCAATCTTCTAACCCTGGACGCTGCCGAGGGTTGCGGATTTGACTGCACCTATTGTTCTATCCGCTATTTCTATAATCCAAAGGCAGTGGAAATTGACAAGAATTTTGCCCGGAAACTGGAATCACTTGAACTCGACCCGCATCGGACATACCACATCGGTACGGGCCAGGCCTCGGATTCTCTGATGTGGGGTAATAAGTGGGGGTTACTAGATTCATTATTGGATTTTGCCGAATGCCATCCCAATGTGATTTTGGAATTAAAAACGAAATCGGATAATGTCAATCATATAATTTCCCGGAAAATACCCGCAAATGTAATAAGCACTTGGTCCTTAAACACAGATACAATTATTGACAACGAGGAGCATTTCACCGCTTCCCTGTCGCGACGGCTGGCAGCAGCCACAGAGGTGTCTGAAAAGGGAGGTCTTATCGGTTTTCATATTCATCCGATGCTTCACTATGACAGGTGGCAGGAGGAATATGGGGCGCTTTTCACGCAGATTCAGGAGCATTTTGTGCCGAAAGATGTCGTCCTGGTTTCATTAGGAACACTTACCTTCACAAAAAGAGTGATTCGAGGGATTCGTGGCAGGAAGATGCAAAGCAAGGTGCTGCAGATGCCGCTTGTAAAGGCCGCGAGCAAGTATTCCTATCCACTTGATATTAAAAAAGAGATGTTCCGTTTCGCATATGAAGCATTTTCGGAATGGCACAAGCACGTTTTTTTCTATTTGTGCATGGAAGATATCGTACTCTGGCCCAGTGTATTCGGCTATGAATATACGAGTAATGAAGATTTTGAGGCCGCCATGATTAGCCACTATTTGAACAAAATTGAATCCCGCGGTGGGCAGAGATGCTCACGCCGGATTCCGGATTAGCCTGTCAAAGCTGCAGAGCTCTTTGATACCGAAATTCAAGAAGCCTGGAATAACCAGGTCTGCGGGAAGCAAAGCGGGTTCCGGGGCAATGCCAATGCAACGAATCCTGGCTAATCTGGCGGCTTCTACACCCGCAAGGGCATCTTCCAGGATAATGCATGAGCCTGGCTTCTCGTTCAGTTTCTTCACGGCTATCAGGAATATCTGAGGGTTCGGCTTGGCTTTGGCCACTCTTGTGCCATCAACTATGCAGTCGAAGAGATGGGAAATTGCAAGAGAGTCAATTACTGCCTTAGCATTCTTACTGCTACTGGCTATTGCAGTTTTAATCCCGGATTGTCGGCATTCAACTAAAAAATTTTCTACTCCGGGCAGTATGTCGTCAGGCGCAAGATTGCGCACGAATTCGAGATACCAGGAGTTTTTCCTCTTAGCTAATTCTATCTTGCGAGATTGGGCGGCAACCCCGGTTTGATGATTGTATGGGTTGGCTAGAGAAAGAATTGTATCCAGGCTTTCTAATCTGGAGAGACCCTTGAGTTTTTCGTTATCGTCTCTCGTGAACGCGATGCCCAATTCCGCAGCAAGTCGTTTCCAAGCCTGATAGTGGAATTCGGAGGTATCCACTATAACCCCATCAAGATCGAAAATGAGTCCGCCAATCATTGGGGATTCGTCTGTGGCGGTACAGGGCACCGCAACTCGTTTTTCAGCAATAGAATTTCGCCATAGAGTTCCACTTCGCATGGTTCGCCTCGGCGGAGGCTGAAGTTTACACTGCTGCGATTGGCTTCAACCTCAATGAGGGAATTCCGGTACAGAATACTAAATACCATGGACTTCCACTTGTCCGGAAGGCGAGGTGAGAACGCAGGTAGAGGTCCCTTGGGTAGAAAACCACCAAAGCCCCATACGGCGGCCATCCAGCTCCCCCCCATATTGGCAGCATGAATTCCATGCCGTGTATTCCCATGAGTGTTTTCAAGGTCTAAAACTACGAGTTCGCGAAAATACTTGTAGGCCTTTTCCGAGTCGCCCAGTTTGCTGGCAAGAATGGAAAAGGCAACGCCGGAGAGCGAAGAATCGTGGGTGGTAATTTTCTCGTAGTATTCATAACTGTTCCGGATTGTGCTATCGCTCTCACCTGTATCCAGAAGCACGTAGGCCAGCACCGTATCTGCCTGTTTGCAGATTTGAAATCTTGAAAGGGTTAATGGGTGGTACTCCAGGAGATAGGGGTGGCCTCGATTCTCACCGCCTGGTTTCCATTTTGGTTTTCGAAGGAATGATTCATCCTGGGGGTTTATATCCAGCTCTCTGTCGTAGGGAAGTGTCATCAATTTCGCAGCCTTTTGCCAGCTGGAAACCTCGCTTTCTTCGAGTCCGATGCTGTCTTTGAGTTTTTCCAGGGCGGGCCTGTGAGTTGCCTCCATTAACGTGCAGACATTGGCGGCTGTTTCCAAATTTTTCCTGGCCATGGCATTGGTGTAATAATTGTCGTTTACCAGACAAGTGTACTCATCAGGCCCCGTAACTGTATTGATGTGGAAGTCGTTCTTTGTGAAGTTGCCAATCTCCAACCAAATTCGCGCTGTTTCGAAGAGTAATTCGGCTCCGTACCTAACGATGAAATCTATATCGTTGCTGGCCTCCCAGTAGCGCCAAATGGCATATGCGATATCGGCATTGATGTGATACTGGGCACTGCCTGTGGGATAGTGGCTGGAGCATTCCCTGCCCGTTATAGTGCGCCATGGGTATGCCGCACCCTTTGAGTGTCCCATTTTCCTGGCATGAGTCCGAGCATGGTTAAGGGTGAAATAACGGAATAGCAGGAGATTTTTTGCCAGCTGCGGCTGAGTGTAGACAAAGAAGGGCAGCATGTAAATCTCGGCGTCCCAAAAGTAATGACCCTCATAACCTTCGCCGCTTAAACCTTTGGCTGGTATGCTGGCATTTGATACACGGGGAGCGCATTGGTACAAATTGAATATATTGAAACGAAGACCACGCTGACTTAACTCGTCACCTTCGATTTGTATATCCGCACTATCCCAGAATTTCACAAGATGATCTTCTTGTTCGGCTCGAAACGTTTCAAAACTGCTGTCGGCGAGCTCTTCCGATAGGAATTGCAACTTTTTTTCACAGTTGGGGTGACGTAACGAATCGGAAAAGAAAGCTATTTTTTCCAGGCAAATGGTGACGCCGCGGTTAATCCTGGTTTTCCATGATAAGTAAGCATTCCGCTTGTTGTGGCTGCCTGGCACAAGAGGTATACCATTTATTTTAAGGTGCTGTTCTACTCTAATCGCAAGTGAATCGCCTGTTGTTTTAGTTCTGGAGCTGATTGTGATGACATCGTCTTCCACTTTTGAACTAACAATCTCGAGTTCGTGGAAGGGGGTGGATGGAGTTCTTGGATCGCTGGAATCGAAAAGGTTATTCACGTTTTCCAAAATTCCTGCTTCTATTTCCACTTCCATTGCCTGCTGTGAGCTTAAGCGGTATTCGAGCGTAAAAATCTCTGGATGAGAAAGCGAGGCAAGACGTCGAGCTCGAACTTCCAGCAGCTTGCCGAGTCCAGTTTTCCAAATAACATCACGGCCCGAGAGGCCCTCGCGCATATCCAGAAATCGTCTGTACTGTTCGATGCTTGAATCTGTGAGCTGAAATTGCTGCCCATCTACGCGAACACGCACACTCTGCACATCAGTGATGTTGAGTATCCTTTCACCGATTTCGGGAAACCCGTGTAGTTTCTCGGGATGCGATATCGGATAGGTATCATGGAATGCACTAAGGTATGTACCAGGCAAGCTGTTAGTTGTTTCCGCATAACCCTCCTCAAAGCTCGCCCTCACGCCAATATAGCCATTTTCGCTGTGATAGAGAGTTTCTTCCAAGCTGAAAAATAGCGGGTTGAATACTTTGGTTTCCAGAAGAAAAGACATTTTGCGCTCCATTCAACTAACAATATGCGGCATCATGCTAACGCCAGATGCGACTTGCATCCGTCCTTGCCAGGCTACTACCAACACAAACCGTGCGGCAGATGGCGCTGCTCTCATCAATTACCACCCCATCCATCATGCGACAGATTTCCCGGATGATACCCCGAATGACGCCAATACTGGAACTCACTTTGTGCTCCAGTCAAGAACATCCTGTGTCGAAACAGATATGCAAATTTTCGATCAATGCTGATTGACGGTATCATCAGAATGCTTTACCGTGAATTGATTTTTAGAGGCATTCCATTAATGGATGAAGCCCGAAGGAAAACGATGCGTCATACTAACCACGATTCGGCCTGCACAGACGGCGCAGGTGCCTCCTCAACAATCCTGAAGATATCAAGCGCCAATGCCGCGTTGTGGCGTGGAAGGCCGGAAGAACAAACAATTACAGAGTGTTATATCCCCTCATTGGGGGGAGAAGTTTTTAAAAAAAGGAGAATTCATATGAGAAGGTTGTTGCTAATTGTTATGGCGTTGGGAGTTGCTTTAGCGCTCACTGCCTGCAAGGACTCCGACGGTAAGAAGACCGCTGGAAAGGTGGTTACCATATCAGGCCCCTTCACTGATAATGATGCGGTCAAATTTGAAGAGTCGCTTAAGGCCTTCGAGGAAGAGACAGGGATAGATATCCAGTACGAAGGATCAAAGGAATTTGAGGCGTCCATTTCGATTCGTATCGAGGGAGGAGACCCACCAGACATTGTCGATTTCCCACAGCCTGGTTTGCTCGAAAACTTCGTGCAGAAGGGATATGTCATCGACTTGAATACGGTGCTCGACATGGAGGCAGTCAAAGCGAACTACATCCAGAGCTGGCTGGATATGGCTACGATGAAGGCTCCCGAAGGTGAAATAATGGCAGGTATCTGGGGTCGCGTTAACGGCAAATCTCTGGTTTGGTATAACAAAAAGGCGTTCGATGCGGCGGGCTACAGTGTACCGCAGACTTGGGATGAACTGATTGCCTTACAGAATGAAATACTGGCTGACGGCGATACTCCCTGGGCAATCGGAATCGAATCTGGTGCGGCGACTGGTTGGGCGGCTACGGATTGGATCGAAGAGATGATGCTCAGAACGACGAGTTTAGAGAACTATGACAAGTGGGTTGCAGGCGAACTGAAATTCGATTCCCCGGAAGTGCGCAGAGCAATAGATGTACTTGACAGTATCTGGTTTGCGGATGGCATGGTTTATGGCGGCAGGAAGAGCATATCCACCACCAGTTTCGGTGACGCGCCCAAGGTGATGTTTGAAACTCCACCAAAGGCATGGCTGCATAAACAGGGTAATTTCATTACAACATTTTTCCCGGAAAACCTTGTTGCAGGTGTGGATTACGATTTCTTCTATCTTCCAAGTGTCGATCCTTCCTTAGGCAGACCCGTACTTGTTGGAGGTGATATTTATGCCATGTTTAACGATCGTCCGGAAGTGCGCGAAGTGATGCAATTCTTTGCTACAGGCGCCTCCATTGAGGGTTGGGTGAAAGCAGGAGGCGCTATTTCGCCTCATAAGGATTCCAGCCTTGATTGGTATACCAATGTGGTGGATCAAAAAGTCGCCGAGGTGATTCAGAATGCTACCAGTGTACGTTTTGATGGCTCCGATCTAATGCCTGGCGCTGTTGGCGCGGGTTCATTTTGGAAAGAAATGACCGCCTATGTATCGGATTCGAAAAGCCTGGACGAATCTCTTATGGCAATTGATGATTCCTGGCCGCGTTAGTGCCCTGCTAGTTCTAGATTGAAAACACTGGCTGGGGGGGGATTCCTCTCCGGCCTGGTTGTATTAGATACCTGGCTTACATTTAAAGCGAGAGTGTGTTGGGGAGGCATGCCTGATGATTGATTCGCCTAGAGGGCGTGTGTTACGTGCATTAACCCTTGTGGCTCTAATAGTGCTGGCTGCCGCGTTTTTGTTTGGCGGCTTTGTGTTGCTGCAGTACATACAGGAATTCAAAATCCTGATGACTATTTCAGCCGTGATATGGGGAGTGGGATCTGTTGCCCTTCTTTACCACGTGTTGAACCACATCGCACAGACTATGCCACGGAAGGTTAGGTCTGTATCAGTGGCCATCATATTCGCCGGCCCTGCAATTTTGATTCTTTTTTGGGCATTGATACTGCCCACTTTGAGATCTCTTCGCCTGAGTTTCATGGATTCAACCGGCAGTAAATTTGTATTTCTTGATAATTATATATTTGCGTTCACCGATCCGATAATGCTCCAAAGCTTCAGAAATAATCTACTCTGGATGATTTTTGGCACCCTCTCCTGCGTGGTGCTGGGTATTGTCATTGCAGTGCTTGTGGACAAGAGCAGGATGGAGCGACTGATTAAATCACTCATCTTCATGCCAATGGTTATCTCGTTTGTGGGCGCTGGCGTGATTTGGAGATTCATATATGCCTATAAGGGAGAAGGCGTCAACATTGCAGATATAGGCCTGCTGAATGCAATAGTCACCTCACTCGGGGGCCAGGCCCAAGCATGGACCCTGGTGCCATTTTGGAATAACTTCTTCTTGATAATCATTATGGTTTGGTTGCAGACAGGCTATTCGATGGTGATTATATCCTCAGCTATCAAAGCCATACCTGTATCCTTAAATGAAGCGGCTCGGGTTGACGGGGCAAATGCATTCCAGATATTTTTCAGTATCACAATTCCTACAATCATGCCTACGATTGTTACTGTAACCACAACGATTCTAATATTTAGTCTCAAGCTATTTGACATTGTTAGAGTGATGACAGGCGGCAACTATGGAACCAATGTTATCGCCAACGAGTTCTACGAGAGACAGTTCACCCGTGGTCAGTCCGGGCAGGCCTCGGCTATTGCAATTGTGTTGCTGGTAGTGATTATCCCGGTGTTGGCCTATAATCTCCGCCAATTCAAGGGGAGGAGGACACTTAGATGAATAAGGGAACGTTGGCGCGTTGGGCAGTTGGCCTCATTCTGTTGGTGATAGTTCTCTTATGGACGATTCCCACATTGGGCGTCTTAGTAACCTCGTTTAGGGACTCGCGGAATATTTACAGCTCAGGGTGGTGGACCGTCTTGCCCCATAGGGGTTTGACGAAAACAGGAGAATTCGAACTACCCGCAGAAACCGATCCCGATAAGCCAGTTCTCATTGAAGGTTATAGCGCTTCATTTGATGAATGGAGAGTTGGTGTGAAGCTTGCCGATGGACGTACTCTTCGTTGGCCTGGCAATAAGCGCACTCGAAAAATTGAAATATACGAGGAGAAATGGACTGGTTTTAGCGCAAACCTGACACTTAAGAATTATCGCGATGTTCTTTCAGGTGGCGAGGTGAGCTACGAAGACGCGCAAGGGAATACCATTACACGTCATGGCAATAATTTCGCCGATGCAGTGTTGAATTCTCTTGCGGTGAGTATCCCTGCCACGGTTATTCCCATCTTGATTGCGGCATTTGCCGCCTATGCCTTTGCATGGATGGAGTTCCCCATACGTCGACCCCTTTTTATTATGGTAGTGGCCTTATTGGTGGTTCCCCTACAGATAGCGCTGATACCTATATTGCGAGATTATACTCGTTGGAATCTCAACGGCACTTTTCTCAGCATGTGGCTGGCTCACACGGGTTTCGGTTTGCCGTTGGCGATATATCTGCTATATAACTACATTAGTACGTTGCCGCGTGATATTTTCGAATCGGCCTTCCTGGATGGCGCTACGCCATATAACATCTTTGTGCGTCTAGTGCTGCCACTGTCGGTTCCAGCCTTGGCAAGCTTTGCGATTTTTCAATTTCTCTGGGTTTGGAATGATTATCTTGTGGCTCTAGTTTTCCTGGGCGATAAGAATCGCGTTGTCACTAGTGCGCTTGCGGCAATGGTGGGAGAGAAAGGACAAGACTGGCATCTGCTCACATCTGGAGCCTTTATGAGTATGATACTTCCTTTAATGGTATTTTTTGCCCTGCAAAGGTTTTTTGTGCGTGGACTGATGGCAGGATCGGTTAAGGGTTAGACTTTTCTACTCCGAGTAACGTGAATTCATTCATCTGTCAGACTCCACAGGGCTCCGAATTCGCGCGCCTAGCAGGACTCGAACCTGCAACCCTCGGCTTAGAAGGCCGATGCTCTATCCAACCTGAGCTATAGGCGCTTTTCAAAGGAATCAACCGGGATAAGAAAACCCTGAGCCATCTCCTGTTCCCAAAATAATCCCGATACGACAACCCATGTGCGCCCCATTATACATGGAGGTTTGAAAGTACTGCAATGCTCACATCATTATATACAAAAGAATTAGCACAATTAGTGTAACTTCATTCACAAAGGTATTTTGTAGATACCCTCAACTTTGACATAGAGCCTCAAGCCTCTATCTGCCGCAACACATCGCCCGGCAAAGGAC
>UWYT01000062.1 GCA_900608495.1 Olavius algarvensis spirochete endosymbiont
AAGATTACTCCGGCAGATAAATAGAAGATAGAGTGGTAAGCACCTTAGCCGGCAGCTCAGCGGGTCATGCGGATGGCATCGGCACAGAAGCACAGTTTTACGGCCCCACTGGAGTGGCTGTGGACTCATCCGGCAATATCTATGTAGCAGATTTTAGCAACCACCGCATCCGGAAGATCACTCCGGCAGATAAATAGAAGACAGAGTGGTAAGTACCTTAGCCGGCAGCAGTGGCACAGCGAGTTCTGGGAATAGCACCGGCACCACGCACAGTTTAACTAC
>UWYT01000076.1 GCA_900608495.1 Olavius algarvensis spirochete endosymbiont
TCCATCCAGTATGGCCTCATAGAGGCCCCTCTCAGGTTCATTCTCGAAGAAGCTCTTGGTAAGATTGGCCTGGCCGTCGGCGTCGATTAGAAGCGCCCTCTCACCTGCATGGGCAAGATAGCAGCCAAGCTCCCGGGTAAGCGTGGTCTTACCAACTCCACCTTTCTGGTTGCACATGGCTATGATTCTCATCTTGAGCCTCCCGTAAGTCCCACCTCTCCCGTGGGAGCAGTGGAGGCCGCCTCGATGGCCTTCCTCTTGTACTCCCTCTTAACCCTGCTGAGCTGGCTTGCAAGCTCGCCATAGCTGCGGCGAAAGCCAAGCAGGTTAACCTGGGCCCCGCCTGAGAAGAAGTTGATCTGGAGTTCTTCTAATCCAACATCGCTGTAATAGAAGTCGCAGACTAGCTCCTTGTTCAGCCTGCGGCATGCGATGCTCTCGGGCGGGTAGCCCTCGCTTAGATAGTAGGCGGCCTC
>UWYT01000061.1 GCA_900608495.1 Olavius algarvensis spirochete endosymbiont
TCATCGAGAGTACTTCTCAAACTCTCATTGCTGGGGGTATTAGTCATATCCGCATTAGACCAACTCGGCTTGTAAATCTTAAGCGGGCTTTCGGCGAATCCATCCCCGATGTTGATGCGAGCCTCGAAATAATTCTGTTCATCCACTGATTTGACATAGTCGGGAAGTCCATCTCCGGTGATATCCATCAGCATCTCGGTGGTTTTATCCACGCTGCC
>UWYT01000090.1 GCA_900608495.1 Olavius algarvensis spirochete endosymbiont
CCAGCCTGATAGCATACGAGACATCAGCGGATGGATCAGCGGATGGGGCTGAAGGTCAGATATATTTTGGTGAGGTGGAGCTGCCCGTTCTCCCCGCCTCTCCCCCTGCTTCCTCACCCGCCCCTCCCCCTGCACCTGATATCGAACTTGGCATCAATAGAGCAGAGCGTTCTGATGAGCATGAGGAGAGCTCCCATGAAGTGAGCTCCGATAATGCTCTGTATTTCAGGTTCAATATTGGTGAGGATGAGCGTGGGGATGTGGCGAGCTGGAGTCATATTCTGCGCTATAAGGAGATTGAGCTTTTTGAGGATATGCGGAATCTGCCCGAGCTCTATATACCATCCACTGTTACTCAGTCGGATATCAATTTGCACGGAATTCTGGGTAACGTTTATGAATCGGTGAGCGTCAAAGATAAGGATGGCAGAAAACGGACAGAATGGCGACTGAGAAATTCCAGTCTTAAGCCCTCTACGTTGAGCGGGGATGCTTATTCGGCCCTTCTCAGCTTGGGATATTTTCTTCCCCGTGTTATGAGCAGGGCGGCTTACAAGAGTTTTTATGAATATCTTAGCCGTCCCCAAGGCCAGCCTCCAACTTCCACGCCGCCTGACGAGGGAGCTCCTATTTTCAGCTACAAGTACGATAAGATGCATGACCGCTTTCAGCTTATTAAACCTGAGTTGGGTAAAGCAGGTCTTCAAACTTGGCTTGCTGTCTTGAGGGGGCAGTTTCGGAGTTGGTATGGGACACTTGGGGATGATGATAAGGTAGAAGTGGAATTTTCCAACTTGGGGCGCTATGAGCTTGGTTTTCGTGAAGCTTTGCCTCAGCCCGTAGTAGGGGAAGGTGGAGAGTATCAGTATGAGGATAAGCATGAGCTTACTCCTTCTTCGAGCATTGTTGATTCGCCTTCTGATTTGGAGCCTGGGATGCGCAGCTATGGAGGAGAGATACTGCTTTCCGAGTCGGAGGAGCCTGGGGAGGAAGCAGGAGGGAGCGGCCTCGATCT
>UWYT01000054.1 GCA_900608495.1 Olavius algarvensis spirochete endosymbiont
GCGTAAGTATGATTTACTGGTACTATCGACTTCCACTCTGGATGTGGAGATGTTTCCTATGCGCAGTCAAATAATGAAAATAGTTCAATTTTTACTTGACATATTAATGAAATAAGTGTTATATTACCCCACACATAGACCGATGCTATAGAAGGTATGAGAGTCTAAGGAGGCATATATGATAGATTTCTATGACCCTCGTTTTTTTAAGCTT
>UWYT01000036.1 GCA_900608495.1 Olavius algarvensis spirochete endosymbiont
CCCCGAGATGATTACCCGGCCGATTTGCATATCGACTATCCCAAAAAGTTGAAACAATGGTTTCCGCTGGTTAAATGGTTTCTAGCTGTTCCGCATTACTTCGTGTTGATTGCGTTTGTCGGCTACAGTCAAGAAAGCACAAACTTGCCGGGACTTGGGCCGATATTGATACTTATTGCATTGATTGTGCTACTATTTACAGGCAGGTATCTCAAAGATATTTTCCGGTTGGTTATGGGAATCAATCGATGGGGTTATAGGGTATCT
>UWYT01000081.1 GCA_900608495.1 Olavius algarvensis spirochete endosymbiont
TGGCTTTTTGTTTTTTCGCCACGCCTGATGATTAAAAAAATTTTCCTGGAAAGTGATATCGAAGTCTCTGATGAACAATTACTTGAAATGCTGGATTTAGACGGTAAGACCTGGGCCTCGTTAGATGAAAAACGTGTTCAAAGGCAGCTTGAATCCTATCCAATTGTTCGTGAGGCTCGAGTTTCCCGGGTGTTTCCAGATGGACTCCGTGTTTATATTTTCCGCCGTCAACCTCTCGCCGTAGCTTTTTTCGGCGACAGTTCAGTTTCACTTATAGCTGTATTTGATGAAGAAGGATATGTAATCCAGGCGAACAGAAAAATCAATGATATCGATCTTCCTGTACTCTCAGGAACTGCTCAACCCACACTCGGCTCTCAACTTCCAGAGTCGGTGCGACAAGTTTTATCAAACCTTTCGAAATTGAAATCTGATGAACCTAAACTTTTTGCTCTGATATCAGAAATTGAATTCATACCGCATGGCGAAGAAGGCTATGATTTAAAAATGTATATGAATCACATACCAATACCCGCGCTCCTCGACATAAATTTGAGCCCCCAGTCGGTACGCCGGGCGCTTATCGTGATTGAAGTTCTTGAACTGACAAGTTCCGAACCTATTGAAGCTGTAGATACCCGTGGTAAGCATGTCGTATATCATCCCTCAGGAGAGCATGGTGGATAGTGAGGTGGTAATTGCCGGTTTGGATATTGGTACTAACAGCATCCGGGTGCTAGTTGCTGAATACGGTTCTGACGGCAAGCTTTTAGTCTCCGGGTGGGGTCAAAGTCGCTCGCAAGGAACTCACAGGGGAGTTGTGGTGAACATAGAAGCTGCCAGGGAAGCAATTTCGACAGCGATTGAAGCAGCAGAGCAGGAGGCAGGCAGAACGGTAACCGAACTTTTAGTTGCCCTGGGTGGATCTTCGATTAGCAGTCTAAATTCCCGAGGCGTTGTCGCCGTTTCTGGTAAGAATCGTGAGATAAGTGTAGCAGATGTTGAGCGTGTACTTGAGGCGGCGCGAGCGGTGGTAATACCAATGGACCGCGATATCCTACATATTCTGCCGCAGGAATATATCATTGACGATCAACGGGGAGTGCGAAATCCGATTGATATGATTGGAATAAGGCTTGAGGCTGAAGTTCACATTGTCACAGCTTCTGTTTCAGTGATGAAGAACATCGAAAAAGCGATGGAACGTTCAGACTACAAAGCTCAAGAAATAGTTCTAGGAACCCTGGCCACCGCCCGCGCTTCGCTAAGTGATGAGGAAAAGGAAATGGGTGTGCTCCTAATGGATATTGGAACTTCATCTACGGATTTTATTTCTGTTTGTGGGGGAGCTCCCAGAGTTACAGGATCTGTTCCATTTGGTGGAACGCAGGCCACCTCCGATCTTTCAGTTGTTCTTAAGATACCAATGGAATGGGCAGAACGAATTAAGTGTGAATTAGGATGCTGCTGGGAAACTTTGATCAGGGAAGAGGAAAACGCGATTGTTCCAGGCATTGGGGGTCGGAAGGCGATTAGCGTTTCGGCAAGTGAAATTTGCCGCATCCTCAAACCGCGAGTAACTGAGATTTTGATGATGATAAAACGTGGAATAGAGAAATCGACCAACATGATAGATATCAATACAGGCATAGTACTTGCCGGCGGTGGAGCCTTACTGCCTGGAATTACAGATCTGGCGGAAAGTGTATTCGGACAACCTGCGAGGGTTGCAAATCCGAGGTCTTCCATCTCGTGGCCTAATCCCTGTCGCAATACTAAATGGAGCAAAGCGGCCGGATTGATTTTGCTTGGAGATGCAATTGCTGATAAGAATATGGACAAAGTAAGAGAAGCCCAAGAAACAGAAATCGCTAATCCGCTGAGGGGATTGCTCAAGTGGCTGGGTGAATTTTTTTAGAAAGGTTATTAAACAAAGCTCTGGGAGGTAAAAATGGATTTGGAAATCATGGATGAACGGGTTGCGGGAAAAACCGTAATCAAGGTTATTGGTTGCGGCGGTGGTGGTAGCAATGCCGTTGCTCGCATGATACAGGTAGGAGTTCAGGGAGTGGACTTTGTTGCCGCGAACACCGATCTACAAGCTCTGGAAACTTCGTTGGCTGCGATCAAAGTGCCGTTTGGACGCCAGATTACCTGCGGGCTTGGCGCTGGCGGCAAGCCTGAGATTGGTGAGCAGGCGGCGGAGGAAGATAAGGAGATGATACAGAGCGTCTTGAAAGGTGCTGATATGGTGTTCATAACTGCGGGTATGGGTGGTGGGACTGGCACCGGATCCGCACCGGTTATCGCCAGGATTGCAAAGGAACTTGGATGCCTGACCGTAGCGGTAGTTACTCGACCTTTCAGATTTGAGAAGCAACGCAAGATGGAACTAGCTGAGGCCGGAATTGAGAAATTGCGTAAACACGTTGATACTCTCATCACTATACCGAACGAAAACCTACTGAAGCTTGTCGACAAACGAACGCCAATACGTGATGCCTTTCTGAAGGCGGATGACGTTCTACGCATGGGAGTTCAGGGCATTTCAGATTTAATAACCAAGCCAGGGGAAATAAATATCGATTTTGCAGATGTTAGGACTGTGATGGAGGGACAAGGAGATTCACTAATGGGGATAGGAGAGGGCTGGGGCGACAATCGGGCAGTTGATGCGGCAACTATGGCCATTGAGAACCCGCTACTGGAAGATGTAAACATCGAAGGGGCCAACGGATTGCTGGTCAATGTTACCGGCGGCCCCGATTTTTCCTTGTTTGAATACAATGAAATCATGGATATCATTTCGTCCCGTGTCGATTCCAACGCAACTGTGATTGCCGGGCAGGATTCGGATGAGAAGCTGGGCGATCATGTCAGAGTTACGGTGATTGCAACAGGATTTGGTGGTTCCATCGATCAAACCTCTAAGAAATCACCACTGTCGTTGGATGCGAAAAGCGATGTCTTATCATACAGTGTTTGGAAGGGCTTGACTGAGGGTCGTGGACTTGCCGCTTCGGCGCCGCCCTCCGTGGAACAGTACAGAACGGAGACTTCTCCCGCGGCCCATTCAAATACCCTAGATGGTCTACTGGATGAGGCAGATCTTCTAATTCCAACCGTTCTGAGGGAGAAACGTTTTGGCGGCGGGCGTTAAATTAGACTGGGACAAACTGATGGCAGAGTATGAGGCATATCTCAGGCACAATCTTAGGGTTGCAGAGTCAACAAATGCCACCTATGTTGCAGAAGCGAGGAGATTCGGACGCTGGCTTGAGCTGACTGTTTTGGATCCGCGCCGCCTCGGTGCGACAGATATCGAATCCTACGTAGCCGGGAGGAGTTCCTCAAAATCGCTTACCGCGCGGACGATATCACGTGTTTTCAGCTCCCTTCGCTCCCTTTTTTGCTTCTTGAAAAACGTTGGAGTGCGCTCAGACGATCCCTCTTTAAATGCGGAACGCCCGAAGGTGGGAAGAAAACTGCCGAGGGTTTTTGAACTAAGCGAGATTGAAAAGATTCTCGACAATATCGAAATTGACACACCTCTTGGTACTCGGGATAGAACTCTTTTTGAACTCATTTATTCCTGCGGCCTGAGGGTAAGTGAAGCAGTCGAATTGGAGTTATCCCAGCTGCATTTGAAAGAAGGACTCATTCGCGCTCGTGGGAAGGGTGATAAGGAACGTTTAATACCCCTTGGTGATGAAGCGCTTCGTTGGCTGCAGCGTTATCTCAGTGAGGCTAGACCTCTTCTTTTAAAGGCCTCATCGAAACTGAATAAAGTTTTTTTGAACAATAGAGGGAGAGGACTTAGTCGTAAAGGAATGTGGAAACGTTTCAAAAGTATAGCGCAACGCGCTCAGGTGAGCGGGAAAATCCATACCCTCCGGCATTCCTTTGCTACTCACTTGCTTCGTGGAGGTGCGGATTTGAGGAGTGTGCAAGAGCTGCTCGGTCATGCCGATATCAGCACTACTCAGATTTACACTCATCTAAACAGGGATGATCTTAGCCATGCGCACAAAGAATTTCATCCAAGAGGTTAAGAGCGATGAACAATTCAACCCAGCCTTCAATTCCATCACGGCCCCCTGGCAGTTTCATTTCAAGCATTTTCGCCATAGTTGGGGGAAATTTTCTGTGCATGCAGCGGCGGTTTGGTTCTGGAATGCAAAGAGTTGCTCCTGTTCTATGCTTATTCTCGCTGTTGCTTGCATCGTGCAAGTTGATTCAGACCAGGAATGAGTTGGCAAACCGGATGGGTGCTGAAGAGGGTCAGGCCGGAAACAGGGAACGAATTTCGGAACTGAAATCGGATATAAGAAGGGCTGAAAGTCAAGTCGAAAAGACAATCGAATCCGTCCGCGAAAAAGGTACTTACTGGCGACTTCTGGGATTGAAATACATGGATTATGGGATGTGGGGCGAAGCCGCGGCGGCCTTCGATGAAGTAGTAAAAATTTATCCGGAGCATGCCTTTCCATTGTATAATCGCGCGTTGAGCTTAGGTCAATTATCCCTGTCAGCAGATACTCAGGAACAGAGAATGGCCTACCTTTTAAGAGCGGAACAAGGCTATAGACGGGCAATATCGATTGATCCCAGATTTACCCCTGCAATGTACGCTCTTGCCGTCTTGCTGGTATTCGAATTCGATAATATGTTGGAAGCGCGGAATCTGTTGGAGAACTACCTCGAGATAGAACGCAGTGATATCAATGCTCGTTTTTTACTTGCACAGGTTCATATCGAGTTTGGCGACGATAAAGAGGCCTTAAGTCTTTACGGGGAAATAAGGGAAATCGCCAAGAATGAGGACGATATCAACAAGGCAGACGAGCTTTATCGCCTAGTTGAGAGGGGTGACTATGAGCTTTAATCCCCTTCTGCTTCTGGCGATTAATCAGTTGCCTGGCACCAATGGCTGGTTGAAGCGTCGTGTATGGAAGGTGTGCAGAGATGAAGCCGATTTGAATTTGGCCACGCAAGAATACAAGTATCTCCGATCTTCCAGAGCAATTAGCCCCATCCCACCTGCCCAAACTCTGTTGAAAAGTGCGGAAATAGTGTATGCGCGGTTAAGACGCTATCAAATCGCTTATCGAATACTTGGCGAAGCAAATTATCCAGTGGCCCTTGCATTAATAGTCGACCCGCCATTGCTCTTATTTCATCGAGGGACTCCAAATTTCGATTACAATCCCGCAGTCGCAATAGTTGGCACAAGGCGGCCATCTCCTACCGCACAACGGCAAGCGTATCAGTTTGGGTTGGAATTTGCTCTTGCATCATATCCTGTGGTGTCGGGTCTGGCCATTGGCATCGATAAATCTGTGCATGAGGGAACACTGGCGGGTCGGGGAATCACATGGGCAGTATTGGCCTGTGGACTGGACAGGCCGAGCCCGATGTCAAATCGGAAACTCGCCAAAGCGATTCTGGATAGAGGTGGAGCCCTTTTGGGTGAGATCACACCGGGTAACTATCCTGCCAAATATGCGTTTCATCGGCGCAATCGAATACTGAGCGGTTTGGCCAGGGGCTGCATTGTTGTACAAGCTCCGAAAAAATCAGGCGCCCTGATAACAGCCAATTTTGCTCTAGACCAGAGTAGGGATCTTTATGTCAGCTCGGCCGGACTTGAGGGAAGTATTTCCGAGGGTACGAAAAACCTTGAGCTGCAAGGTGCGCCAATAGTCAATCATTCGTCTGATGTATTAAATGATTGGGGGCGAACTTCAAACGGGGAAGTAATAGAAATGATTGAAGGTCCTCGGGGGCCAGTTGAATTATCACGCATGATGCGGTTGGAGCTAGACGGACGCATTTTTCGGCACATGGGAGGTTGGTTTGAATACTCGGACACACGATTGGCTTGAACACTTGCAAAATGTTCTCCACCTTTCGGAAGCTACCATTCGTTCGTACAGGACAGATTTGGCAGCTTGGCAAGACTTCCTTTCCGAATTCAATCTTTCTGAAGAAGATGTGAGTTCGACAGAGGCCCGGATATTCATGTCCCGCATGAGTCGTATGGCAGTTGCAACTGTTAACAGAAGGATATCAGCTCTCAAAAGTTATTATGGGTGGTGCCGGCGAAAATACCGATGGACGGTAAATCCATTTACGGATTCCAAAACTATTGGAAAAGGGCGTAAACTCCCCGGCTATCTTACCTATCAGGAAATTGAAAATTTTCTCGATTTGACTGGTGATGGATTTGTTGGGCTCAGAGACAGGGCGCTTTTTGAGCTGCTCTATTCCACTGGTTGCAGGGTTGGAGAAATCTGTTCTCTCAATGTTAGCGATGTATCTAACAGGCAGATTATAGTGGGCGGAAAAGGAAGGAAAGAAAGAATGGTTTTCGTTGGTGCAAAAGCCGCGACTGCCTTGGCGGGATATCTCCCCCATAGATTAGCGCATGCCGCTGATGACCCTGATAGTCAACATGCGTTGCTACTCAATCTGAGGGGGGAAAGGATTACAAGCAGAGGCGTATACTATCTTGTGCAACGCTATGCCGAGCTTGCGAATATAACCAAAAAAGTTACCCCTCATACGTTCCGACATAGTTTTGCGACTCATATAGTGGATGAAGGAGCTGATATTCGTACGGTTCAGGAATTGTTAGGACATGCCAGTTTGTCTACCACTCAAATATATACGCATACAGGAATAGAGCGGATTAAACAGGTTTATCGTCTATCTCATCCACACGCAAGGGATAAAACCGGAGGAACAGATGCCTGATATAAGGGGAACAACAATAGTTGCCATTCGAAGAAACGGACAGGTTGCCATGGCAGGAGATGGGCAGGTGACGCTGGGAGAGTCGGTGATTGTGAAAAGCTATGCGAAGAAGGTTCGCTGCCTGTATAACGGCAAGGTGCTAGTTGGATTTGCAGGCTCCGCCGCTGATGCCTTTACGCTCGAAGAACGTTTTGAGGGGAAACTGAAAAAATTTGCGGGTGATGTAACTCGATCTGCCGTTGAATTAGCCAAGGAATGGCGGTCAGATAGAGTACTTCGACGACTTGAGGCAATGCTCTTAGTGGCAGATAACAGCAGAACCCTTCTGATTAGCGGGAATGGCGATGTGATTGAACCCGATGAGGGTGCAGTAGCGATAGGTAGCGGAGGAAACTATGCCTTTGCGGCTGCGAAGGCATATCTTGACGGGTCCAATTTGGATGCAAAGACGATTGCCGAAAGATCGATTCAAATTGCTGCCGATATTTGTGTTTTTACTAATAACAATTTGTCATTGGAGATTTTAGGTGATGAGCAATCTTGATGGATTAACCCCACAGGAAATAGTTGACGCACTCGATGCTTACATTATTGGACAGAAAGCGGCGAAGAAAGCTGTGGCTATTGCCCTGCGCAATCGTCAGCGCCGTGCACGACTTGCAGAAGACATACGTGATGAGGTTGCGCCAAAGAATATTTTGATGATCGGACCCACTGGCGTGGGCAAAACGGAGATAGCCAGACGTCTGGCTAGGCTTGCTGATGCACCTTTCATAAAAGTTGAAGCTACTAAATTCACTGAGGTGGGATATGTTGGAAGGGATGTTGAATCCATGATTCGGGATTTAATGGCAAAGGGTGTAGCTATGGTAAAGGACAAAATGAGGTTTGATGTCGAGCAAGCTGCGAAGGCAGCCGCTGAAGAGGCACTTCTCGATGCCCTCGTTCCTGGTTCTTCGATGCCACCAGCTGAAGGGGCGAATAAGAAAACTTTGATAGAACCGAATCGTGGCGGGCATGCCCGTGAAACTCTGAGGAGGAAGCTGAAAGCTGGTGAATTGGATGAACGCATGATTGAAATCACTACACATGGTTCACGCCCACCCCACATCGAGGTGATATCGGGCGCTGGCATTGAGCAGGTGGGTTTTGACTTCAGCAGTCTTGGTTCAATTTTCCAGGGGCCGAGAAAATCCCGGAAGGTGAAAGTGGCTCGTGCGCGAGAGTTGCTGGAAGCGGAACAGCAGGAGAAGCTCATCGATACTGAAAGCGCAATCGATTTAGCAAGAGGGAAAGTTCAGAATAATGGAATAATATTCATTGACGAAATTGATAAGATTGCCACTGGGGGCGGCCATTCTTCCAGTGGTCCGGACGTTTCACGCGAAGGCGTTCAACGTGATATTTTGCCCATTGTGGAAGGATCTACCGTTAATACCAAGTACGGCATTATTGATACTTCCCACGTACTGTTTATTGCGGCCGGAGCTTTCAATCTCTCGAAGCCTTCGGATTTAATCCCTGAACTTCAAGGCAGATTCCCGCTCAGGGTTGAACTTGAATCTCTAAGCGCCGAGGATTTCAGAACCATACTCACCTCACCCAAAAATGCTCTTACAAAACAGTACATCGAGTTACTTGCCACCGAAGAAGTGGAGTTGATTTTTGAAGACGACGCGATTGAACGACTCTCTGATATCGCTGCGGAAGTTAATGGGCGTACCGAGAACATTGGCGCCAGACGCCTTCATACGGTGCTCGAACTCCTACTTGAAGATGTGTCTTTTAATGCACCTAAATTGGGCGGTCAGACAATACGCGTAACAACTAACTATGTGAATGAGCGGCTAAATGACATTGTCGACGACAGGGACCTTTCACGCTACATATTGTAGCTTCGCGGGATTAAGAGGAGGTGAAAAATATGCCGAGAATGTTTGTAGCGACATATAGATCGGTAAAAGTAGGGTGAATGAATACCAGCTTCGCTAAGACAATTGATATTCTCCAACGAAATATGGCTACTGCCAGCTTGCGCAGACAGGTTATAGCAAACAACATCGCAAACGCCGAAACTCCCGATTTCAAGCGTTCTTATGTGAATTTCGAAGCGGAATTGAGTCGAGCACTGGCCTCGGAAAAGCTTGATACTCCGATCGGAGTACTTACACATGAGCGACACATTCCTTTTAGTGAAACCATTGATTATCGAGATGTTCGTCCAAAACTAGTGTTGGATTATCTTACGGCGGCGAAGAACAATGGTAACAACGTAGATATCGAACGGGAACTGATGCAGGCCACCGAGAATCAGATGCTCTACGAGTTAATGAGCAACGCGGTTGGCTTTCAATTCGATCAAATCGATATTGTCCTTAGGTAGGAAGATATGGGCTTATTCACAACAATCAATACAGCCGCATCCGGGCTGACAGCGGAGCGACTCAGGCTTGATGTAATTGCGGACAACATTGCCAATGTGAATACGACTCGCACTGCTGAAGGCGGTCCTTATCGGCGTAGTCGAGTGGTGTTTCGACCGAGAACAAGGCAACCATATTGGAGGAGCCCCTTCTTGCCGGAAAGGCTGAAAGACAAGATTGGACTTGGCGTGCGGATCGCGTCGATTGAGAAGGATATGGATAGTGATTTATTGCTTAAATGGGATCCCACACATCCGGATGCGATTAAAACTGGACCAAAAACCGGCTATGTGGAACTCCCCAATGTCAACGTGGTTAGTGAGATGGTGGATATGATTTCCGCTTCCAGGGCTTATGAGGCAAATGTTGCGATTATGGATGGTTCGAAGAGTATGTTCCGAAGAGCCTTGGAAATTGGGAGGTAGTTATGGATTTGATTGACTCGAACAATGCGATGGGCAATGTGATTAATCTTACCCGAACCCACGCAAATCATCTGGATTCGGAGGGGCAAAAAAAGGTACTTGCGATGGAAACGGATCGTGAACGTTTCGTAAACTTGTTGGCAGCCAATATAGGACGGGTTTCCGACAGACAGCATGAAGCGGAAGAGCTTTTCAGAAGGATGATAACAAATCCTGATGAGGTTGAACCTCACGATGTAACTATCGCGATGG
The DNA here is from genome assembly GCA_900608495.1 of Olavius algarvensis spirochete endosymbiont. GTDB lineage: Bacteria > Spirochaetota > Spirochaetia > DSM-2461 > DSM-2461 > UBA2779. The sequence continues at coordinate 9,857 of UWYT01000081.1, forward strand.
CTCAGGCCAACATGAGTTTGAATTTAACTAAGACCATTGTGGACCGCGCTGTGAAGGCATACAACGATATCACGACGATGAGATAGCAGATTCTTGACGACCACTTGGTTGTTCTAAACGAATTGGGGGGGTAAACGAATGTGGGAATGGCTCAAGAGCATTGGCAGAAGTGTGAGAACCTTCTGGAACCAGTGGTCAACAGTGAAGAAGCTAATACTGACAGGCATTATTGCAACGGTAATTGCTTCTTTTGTGATTTTGGTTGCATTCTCCGCAAAACCGACTCAGGTGATTATCTTCAATGCGGCGATTACTGACGAGTCGCTGGCGGATAGAATTTCAGCAGCCTTAGACATCGAAAATATCGCGCATAGCCGTGGAGCTGATGGCAGGTTTTATACGGCAGATGAAGAAACGGCGAAGCAGGCGAGATCTCTTCTGGTTAGAGAGGATTTGTTGCCTGGTCAGTTGGATCCGTGGAATTTTTTCACAAATATGGAACGCTGGACGCTTACCGATTTTGACAGGGATATCAATCTGCAGCGTGCCTTAAAAATCAATCTGGAGCAGCACATTAGCTCCCTAGATGATGTGGATTCAGCTAAGATTTCTCTGGTGATTCCCAAAGAACAGCTCTTTGTTGAGGATCAAAAATCTGTTACCGCGTCGGTTGTGATTCAGCAGAAGCCGGGGAGTGATATCAGTGAGAATCGAAGCAAAATTGAAGGCATTGTCAAGCTGATTCAGTTTGCTGTTGAGGGCTTATCTGCGGAGAACATCACTATTATGAATATCAATGGAGATGTTTTAAATGATTTTGAAGGTTTGGAGGATGTTGACAGGCTGACTCTCACGAGCCGAATGCTCCGGCAGAAGAAGATACTTGAGGCTCAGTACACAGCGGCAATTCTAGAATCTCTCTACAATGTTTTTACTCCGTCCAGGGTGGATATTGTGAATTTTGATATCGATTTGGATTTTGTGAAAAAAGAGATTTCAACTCAGGAACACTTCCCGGTTGTAATAACCGAAGACAACCCCAGCACTCCCTACAGCGAGAGGGAGGTCGTACCATCGATTGTGCGCAGTCGGGAGAATAATAAAGAAAGCTTTGAAGGCACCGGATTCAATCCCGAGGGTCCGCCTGGACAAGAGGGACAAACGCCACCGGCGTATCAGGATTTAACCAATCTTGTGGGGCGCTATGATTCTGATCGATCGATTGAGAATTATGAGATAAATGTACGGAATATCACCGAAGAACGATCCCCCTATGAGGTTAAGCGTATCAGCCTGGGCATGGTTATCGATGGAACGTGGGAGATTAAATTTGATGCTATGGGTGAACCTATCGTGAATCCGGGAGGTCTGCGAGAGCGTGTTTATAAGCCAGTTTCAGCGGAGGTATTGTCCCAGGCCCAGCAGGTGGTTGAGGGGGCGGTGGGGTACTCCAGGTTGCGAGGGGATGTTGTTACGGTTGAAAACATCCCGTTCGATCGAAGTGAACAGTTTAGGTTAGATGATGAGGCATGGCTGAGGAAACAAGCAATTCAACAATATGTAATATGGGGCGCCATTGTTTTGGGTGCGTTTGTTGCAATCTTCATCATCGCAAGAATTGTTGGTTATTACGTAACGAGACGACGCAGAGAACGGGAAGAGGAGCTTGCACGAGAGCATCAGGAGATGCGTGAAGCGGCTCTGAGGGATGCTGAAGAGGATGGGATTGATGTCGAAATGTCTATTCAGGAGAGATCGAGAATTGAGATGCAGGAGAACGCCAAGATTGTGGCGAGAGAGCATCCGGAGGACGTAGCGCAGTTGATTCGAACCTGGTTGACGGAGGAATAGTATGGCAAAAATGAGTCCGACTCCCAGAGGTGACACGGCCGGGAGTCACAGTTCCAAGGATTCCAAGGATGTGCGGTACAAAGAGGAGCTAAGCGGCAAACAGAAGGCTGCGATTTTCCTGGTTACCCTGGGTTCCGATATATCCGCTGAGATATTCAAACATCTGGGGGAAGATGAAATAGAAACCATCACCTGGGAAATCGCCCGTCTGGAAAAAATTGAGGCCTCCGAGCGAGATATGGTGCTACAGGAATTTCAAGAATTGATGATGGCCCAGGATTTTATTACAACGGGCGGAATCGATTATGCGCAGGAACTCCTGGAGAAATCATTGGGGCATAAGAAAGCGATGGATATCATCAACCGCCTGACGAATGCATTGAAAACCCGGCCTTTTGATTTCATAAGACGAACCGATCCAACGAACCTACTCAATTTAATCCAGCAGGAGCATCCCCAAACCATTGCCCTAATCCTGGCGTATCTGGAACCAGCGAGAGCCTCTGTGATTCTGGCTCAACTTCCGCAGGAGAAGCAGTCGGATGTCGCCAAGAGGATTGCGACTATGGACCGAACCAGTCCGGAAATACTTAGGGAGGTGGAGAGAGTACTTGATAAGAAGCTTTCTTCGGTGTCCCAAGAGGATTATACGACAGCAGGAGGTGTGGGAAGCATCGTCGATATTCTGAACCTTGTGGACAGATCGACTGAAAAAGCCATTATCGAAACTTTGGAGGAAGAAGATCCGGAACTTGCGGAGGAAATAAAAAAGAGGATGTTCGTGTTTGAAGATATTGTCATGCTCGATGATAGAGCGATTCAACGCGTGGTAAGAGAGGTTGATGCAAACGAGCTGGCAAAGGCGCTTAAGTCTGTCGATTCCGAGGTGCAAGATAAGATTTTCCGCAATGTTTCAAAGCGAGCGGCAGCCTTGTTGAAAGAGGATATGGACTATATGGGACCTACCAGGCGCAAGGACGTCGAGGAATCACAACAAAAAATTGTGTCGATTATCCGCAAACTTGAAGAGCAGGGGGACATAGTGATTGCTCGCGCGGGTGAAGAGGACATTCTGATCTAGGAAACGCTTATGGCAAAAAACGTTTTTCAACCAGTTGAGATAGTAGATTTGACTGCTCAGAAAGTAAAAGTGGCCGCTCCGGTGTTTGTTGCGGATGAGGTTGAGGAATTGGATGTGTATGAGGGCCCAAGCACCGAAGATTTGCGCAAAGAAGCTCAAGACTTTCGAATCTCCTGGGAGGTGGAGAAATCGAAATTGATCCAGGAGGCGCATGATGAGGCTGAAGCTATAAGAGAAGAAGCAAGGAAAAAAGCTTCCGAGGAGGTGAAATCTAAAATTGACTCGGCCATTGAGGACAAGCAGATTGCAGAGGATGAGGCGAAGCAAATCAAGAATAATGCCCTGGCGGAGGCAGAGAGAATTCGTAATCAGGCTACAGAAGAGGAAAACAAAGTTTTCGATGAGGCACGCAATTTGGGTTTCAAGGAAGGTCATGAGGATGGATGGAAAGATGGACGCGCAGAAGTCAGTCGCCTGATCGAACGCCTGCACAAAATTTTGGACGCGGCTATCGGGAAGAGACAGGAAATAATAGAGCAAACAGAAACCCAGCTTATTGATTTGGTTTTGTTGATTACCCGCAAGGTTGTCAAAGCTATCAGTGAAAATCAAAGCAATGTGGTGATTAACAATGTCATTCAGGCTCTCACCAAGCTCAAGAGCAGAGGAGATATTGCTATCAGGGTAAATTTGGCTGATTTGGATCTTGCCACCGAACATGTGAGAGATTTCATGAAGATGGCTGAGAACGTTAAATCGGTTACTGTTTTGGAAGACTCATCGGTTGACAAAGGAGGCGCAATTATTGAAACGGACTTTGGTCAGATTGATGCCCGAATATTCAGTCAATTAAGGGAGATTGAAGAGAAAATCCTTGAATTGGTTCCAATTCGAGATACAAGGGCCCTGTGATTATGCTGTTGAAAAAATACATGGATGCGGTAGGTCAAACCGATCCCATTAAATACTCAGGCAGGTTGAAGAGGGTCCAGGGTATTTTACTTGAAAGTATAGGCCCCAAGGCAGCTGTCGGCGAAATTTGCCATATAATGCCCCGAGAGGGTAAATCTCTACTGGCGGAAGTTGTGTCTGTTAGGGATGAGATGGTTCAACTAATGAGCTATGAACCCCTGCATGGGCTGGAAACGGGAGATTTGGTAATCGCATCAGGAAGCCCTCCGGATGTTTCTGTTGGTATTGGAATGCTCGGACGAGTGTTGAATGCACTAGGAATGCCGATTGACGGCAAGGGACCAATTTCACTGCAAACGCGTTATCCAATGTTTGCATCTCCTCCCCCGCCTATGGATAGGGCTCCAATTTCAAAGAGTATTGACACCGGGATACGAGCGATTGATGCGATAACTCCCATTGGCAGAGGGCAGCGAATGGGTATCTTTGCCGGATCGGGGATAGGGAAATCTACGTTGCTGGGTATGGTGGCGAGAAACACATCGGCAGATGTGAATGTAATCGCTCTGATTGGAGAGCGTGGACGCGAGGTTCGAGAGTTTATCGAATCCGAACTTGGCGAGGAAGGGCTTAAGCATTCAGTGCTGGTTGTTTCGACTTCAGATACACCGGCCTTGGCGCGGGTTAGGGGTGCATTTACCGCTACAACCATAGCGGAGTTTTTTAGAGATCAGGGAAACGATGTAATGCTCTTATTTGATTCCGTGACTCGTTTTGCAATGAGTCAGCGCGAGATTGGTCTCGCAATTGGAGAGCCACCCACAACTAGAAGCTACACTCCGTCCGTTTTTTCCCTGCTTCCGAGATTGCTTGAACGCGCCGGGATTGCCAGTAAGGGAACGATAACAGGACTATATACCGTTTTGGTAGAGGGCGACGATTTGGACGAACCAGTGTCGGATGCTGTTAGGGGTTATCTTGATGGACATATAGTACTCGATCGACGTCTGGCCGAGCAGAATCATTATCCGGCGATCGACATCCTGGCTTCGGTTAGCAGGGTGGCACCGAGAATCATGGGAATAGAAGCGGCAAAGACGGCGGCGAAGATTCGCAAACTGGTTGCGGCATATCGTGACAAAGAAGATCTAATCGATGTAGGAGCGTATGCCAAAGGCACTAATCCAGATGTGGATGAGGCAATAGATAAGCGAGAGGAACTTGATAACTTCCTCATACAAGGCATCACGGAGCACGAAGAGGCTCAGAGTATCTTATCTAGGGGAACAAAGATTGCGGGTGCGGTTTCGGATGTACAAGACGGGAGACAATGAGAAAGTTTCGATTTTCACTTGCAGCATTGCTTTCTTTGAGAAAGGAACGAACACGGGAATGTGAGTCCTTGCTGGCATCTGAGCTTGGTAAGCTGGCAATGATGAAGAACCAAATAGAGAATACCAGGAGAGCCGAAGCCAAGGCTCTTTTTGCTTCTAGAGCGAATCTTGATGAACTTCGAGTGCGAGAACACTTATTGCGAAAGACTTTGAATGAACGCAAGGTTTTGAAGACACAGTTAATAGAGACGGAAAAAAAAGTTGAAGAGGTTAGACATGCTTTTTTAGAGGCTCGCTCGAAGAGTGCTGCTTTGGAAAAACTGAGAGAAAAGCGTAAGAACCACTGGATTTCAACAGTCAAAAAAGAGGAATTGAGAAATTTGGACGAGACTGCCAGGGGAGCTGCACTGCGTTTAGATGTGACAGGGGGGGGCAAATGAATCTACGTTATGGCGGTGTGGGTATTGCGAAGATAGTCTTCCTTCTGATTTTGATATTGGCGCTTGTCATCGGCGGCCTGATTTGGCTGGATTTCCTGGGGATCATAAACGCGAAAGAGCAGCTGGCTCCAATTACATCCTTATTTGGCATTAAATCCCGAAACACAGTTAAGGAGCCATTCTCGCCCATGCTACTCGATGTCGATCGTCTATCTAAAGAACGTTTATCCATAACAGTGGAACGCAGAGCCCTGGAATCGGCAGCGGAGGAGCTTAGATTGAGAGAGGCTCAAATGGATCAGAAAGAAAGTGAACTCAAAGAAAAAGAGCTTTCTTTGGAAGAGAAGCAAAAATCTCTAATAGAGGCGCTCAGTCAATACGACAATAAATTAGCGAACTTAGAGCAAACAGCCTTGTACATGATGGGAATGCCGCCGAATGAGGCTGTGTCTATTATGAATGAGTATGATTTGAGGGACTTGGTTGATCTGCTTCGAGTGAGCGAAAGACTTTCGCGGGAAACAGGGGAAGAGTCGCTGGTTGCTTATTGGTTGTCTATTATGCCCGATAAGGCTCGTGCGGCAGAAATCCAGAGGCTGTTGGTTGAAAAACCAGGGCTGAATCTAGATGGTTGATTTATAAGGAATATGGCATTGGAAACAACCTCTATTGCGATACCAGAGAATAGCAGCAGCCATTCCAACTTAGTTGTTGAAGAAAGGGCGGCGCCGAGTATCAAGAAAGAACGGAACTCGGATAACCGAGCTTTTTCGAGAGTCTTGGAGCAGGCCAAAAAATTGAAGCTAGTTAAGAAATCAAAGCAGACTAAGAAATTGGAACAATGGAAGGGTGCTGAACAAGTTGATTCCGGAGCTGAGGATAAAAAAATGGAAGAGGAAGCTCCTCGCGGGGTGAGGGTTGGGAAAAAACGCGGGAGCGGTTTAGACAATAGCAAGTTTGAATTCAGATTTGATGAGAAAAAACTGGATTTTGAGATAGAAGAGAAGCATTTGAGCAGGGACAAGAGCAAGGCTCAGGTTAAACAAAGAATGCTAAATGAGTCAAATAGTACCCCTGATAGAGTTGTTTCAAATGAGGTTTTGCAACTAGCCGGCGAGTCAAACTCCAGAAATCAAAAAAGCGATTTGTCTGATAATAGTGTCGGAAGGGCGATTGTCGGAAAGCGCAAAAGCAATCAGACGAGCATTGCTCCCAGAGTTGAAATTCAGGACAGGAGAGCAGATGCCTCAAAAGCATATCCGATTTCGTGGATGAGGAGAAGTCGTGTCGATCATGTCGGTGAAGAAGTCGATAGGGAGCTTAGTTTGGAGAACCGACCGATGACGGCCGATATGGAAATTGAGATTTCTCCAAGGCACGAAGGAAAAAATTCACTGCGTTCAGCAGCTATGGAGTTCGCACGAAAACTCGATGCCCAGGCTGGAAACGAAATCGTAAAACAAATCAAGATTGTGCTTAATCGCGCCTCGGCTGGTGAGTTGAGAATTAACCTTAAACCCGAGAATCTGGGACAGGTGAGGGTACATATTCATTTGGAAGATAATCGTCTTAGAGGCAGATTTTTTGCTGAATCCACGGCTGCTAGGGAAATTCTGAAAGGGGCTCTGGATGGACTGCAAGCAAAATTGCTTGAAAGTGGTTTTAGTTCAGCAGAACTGAAAATGGCTTGGGACAATTCCTCATCGGATTTCGGGTTTAACAACGGCAATCCACGTGGTCGAAAAACTTCGAGGAAAAATGCGATACTTGAGTTTGAGAATTCTGTACCGATCAGTGTTCCCGATGAATTAAGCGAGAACCTTGTCAATTTGGTTGTATAGGAGATTTTTGATGGATATTGAATCAACACTTAGCGTGCCCGATGCGACTCGTTTACATGCACAGATTGAAGCATTCAATGCAAGCCTGAACGGCTCTCGAACAACCAAACAGGAACTCGGTAAAGACGACTTCCTTCAAATACTTATAACTCAATTACAGCACCAAGACCCAACAAAACCCATGGAGGATCGGGAATTCATAGCTCAGATGGCCCAGTTTTCTTCACTGGAGCAGATGACGAACATGAACAGACAGTTTGCGGAACTCAGTGCTGCTCTAAAGAGTTCGCTGGTGATGAATCTGCTGGGTAAAGAAGTTGAGATCCACCAGGGTGAGGAATACATCCGCGGCTCTGTAGAAGCGATTACCGCCGGCTTTTCCCCTCAGGTGCTGGTTAATGGGAATTACTACGATTATGAGAAGATATCCAAAGTAAACGAATAATGAGGAGTAAAGACTATGATGCGTTCACTTTATTCAGGTGTCTCTGGTTTGCAGAATCACCAAGTTCGAATGGATGTGATTGGCAACAATATTTCTAACGTCAACACAATCGGATTCAAAAAGGGCCGGGTGAATTTTCAGGACATTATCTCCCAAAATATAGGTGGAGCAGCTCGTCCTACTGAAGAAAATGGAGGGATTAATCCAAAACAAGTTGGACTTGGTATGATGGTGGCAACCATTGATACGATTCACACGCAGGGTTCCCTTCAGAATACTGGTGTGATTTCGGATGCAGCCATCCAGGGAAACGGTTTTTACGTACTTCGAACGGGTGAAAAGGAACTGTATACCAGGGCGGGAGGATTCAGCCTGGATGCGGATGGCTATCTGGTTAATCCTGCCAACGGATTCCGGCTTCAAGGCTGGCTCCCGGAAGATTTGGGAGACGGCGTACTTGGTGCCATAAAAACAGCGGCAGATGTTACCGATCTTGTTATACCCATTGGTTCCAAGGACCCTGCGCGGCAGACAACTCTAGTTGAACTTGCCTCAAATCTTGATAAGCGTACTCCAATAATTCCCCCCGGTGCTAGTCCTGCGGTTATAAGTGAGGGTTCCTGGAGTCTGGATAAAAGCATTTATGATTCCTTTGGCAATGCCCATATCCTGCGAATGAACTTTGTCCGAACCCCGGGAATAAATAATTCCTGGGATGTAACAGTACAGATAGATCCCGATCGTCCTGCGGATGCCGATGTTGCACCAAATGTAACCTTAGGTTTCGATCCTGCAACTGCCGCGGGTAACGTCGATGGCGAAGGGGAATTTACGATAACTTTCGATAATCTTGGTGCAATTGCGGATGTGTTGGATGCCCAAGGCAACTTAGTGACAGAAGGCAGGATCCAGATACCAGTGACTTTTGATGTTGAGAATGATGCGACAGGTACTACAATTACACAAGTTTTTTTAATCGACATTGGAGAAGTTGGGAGCTATACAAATTCAACAACCCAGTTTGCGGAAACTTCCACCACTAAGGCTTTCAGGCAGGATGGATATACAATGGGTTATCTTGAGAATTACAGAATTGACCAGAAAGGCATTATTACTGGCGTCTATTCCAATGGAACAGAAAGAGATCTTGGACAGATAGCTTTAGCCACTTTTACGAACCCTGGTGGACTTGAAAAGGCGGGCGAAACAGAGTTTGCAAGAACGCTCAATTCTGGAGATGCATTAATTGGTCCTTCTGGTGTAGCGGGGAGAGGCAAAATTATTTCCGGAACTCTGGAAATGAGCAATGTGGATTTAGCCGAACAGTTTACTGATATGATAGTTACGCAAAGAGGTTTCCAGTCCAATAGCAAGACGATTCAAACCTCCGACCAGATGTTGCAGGAGCTGTTAACTCTAAAACGCTGATGAATAGCGGGAAGTTTGCGGCTGTGGATTAAGTAACAGGAAGCTTGATGATAAAAGTTAGCTTACCAGGAAAATCAGAAAGACATGTCTTTCTCAATCCCCATTTAATCGAATATGCCGAAAAAGCTGGGGAAGGCCGAACAGCATTGCTGCTTACAACCGGCAAGCGCTTCGTTGTAACTGAATCACCCGATGAGGTGCGTAACCTCATAATCTCCTATCGACGTGAAATCGGTTTCCCGGCACAAGAGGAGTAGATTGTGGATTTTGCAACAATAGGAGGAATGCTCGGTGGTATCACACTCATAGTTACGGCCTTCGTGCTCAATGGCAACAGCGTTGTGGGTCTAATAAGCTTTTCGTCTTTCATGGTAGTTATTTTTGGCTCCTTTGGCGGTGTTGTGGCATCAAATCCGCTAAGCAGGGCTTTTGGCTTCTTCAAGTATTTAAATCTTGTATTACGCGTTCCGATTTTTCAGAATAAGATGGAACTGATCAACCAGCTGGTTCAATTTTCAGATAGCGCCCGCAAGGAAGGATTACTTTCTCTAGATGACTCTTTGAATGAAATCGAGGATGATTTTCTCAGAAGCGGACTCAGGCTCGTGGTAGACGGGACAGACCCGGATGTCATTAAACGTATCCTCTACACCAATCTTGATCAAATAGAGAATCGGCATGATGATGGAATCGATTTTTTCCAACGCTGGGCAAAACTTGCTCCTGCTTTTGGAATGATTGGCACTCTGCTCGGACTAATAGGCATGCTTACTAATCTTGAGGATACTGCTTCTATAGGTCCGAATATGGCACTTGCACTCATCACAACTTTGTACGGATCCATTTTGGCAAACCTCGTTTTATCGCCGATTCAATTCAAACTGGAGGATCGCCATAAGGAAGAAATGCTAATCAAGGAAATTATGATTCAAGGCATTCTCTCGATCCAAAGCGGCGATAATCCGCGTATACTGGAGGATAAGCTTCTTACTTTCCTGCCGCCATCAGATCGGCCAGTACAAAGTGTGATGGGAGTGTAGTGGATGCTAGTCGATCAGCGTATTAGAAGAGGAAGGAGGAGGAAAGACATAGGGAAAGACGACTGGCTTCTGACATACGCGGATATGATAACCCTCCTGATGATTTTTTTCATCCTTCTAATGAACCCCGATAACCCGATAGACAGTCAGAGAATTGAACTCATTGTGCAGACCTTTCAGGGACTTGGAACGCTGAGAGGTGGCAATACACTTTCAGAAGGCATCTTGGCAGAGTTGGGAAACGATGTATCAGCGATGCCATCAACTACACAAGGCAGACGACTGAATGAGGCTCGAAGGAAAGCCGTGAGTGAATTCAAACCGGAGATTCAGAATCGATTTGTGAAAATAAAGGAAGATGAACGAGGACTTGTCATCAGCCTGGCTGGAGACATCTTTTTTCAACGCGCCAGTGCGGAAATAAATCTTGAGCAATCCAGGAATACACTTCAGAAGTTAGCTCGATTCTTAGATTCAGAGGAAATTGCAAATAGAAAAATCCGTATTGAAGGCCATACGGATTCTACGCCAACTGATGTCGACGGTCCCTGGCCGACAAACTGGGAGCTTTCCTCTGAACGATCTGCGGCGGTGTTGCATTATTTGGTTGACTACGGTACGAATGAGGCAAGGTTCCAGGTAGCTGGATTTGCAGACACAGTCAAACTGAAGGATCCTGAATTGGTAGAGGAGGATAGGGCCGAAAATCGTCGCGTCGATATAGTGATACTGAAAGAGGCACATGAATGACAAAACAAGAGAGCAAACCAAGCATTCTTTTTGGTGGAATGCTGTTTCCGGACTTGGTTTTCCAGGTTGTTCTGAGTAAAATTGTGTGTTGGGAGTTCTCTTATGGCTGGTGAAAAGCTCGGACTCGGAGACAGGATTGACACCGTCGAAAATGAGATGGGAGAAGAACCGAAGAAAAATCGATTCTTCTCGGAAGGAGTAGCCAGGATTCTGATGTTCATAGCCATTGGAATTATCGCTCTTCTTGTGAGCATTACCGTAAGCGTTCTCACCTACCGATTTATGGATAGAGGTAGTCGCACCCGTCAATTCCCGGTTTTATCGGACACCTATGAAACCGAGATTCCAAACTATGCAATTTGGAGCTTTCTAAGCGACGATGGATACGATCTTCGTGCGCAGACAGCTGATATCGAACGATTTACCGTATCGGTAAGGATAAAACTTGGATTTGACAGCAATAGATATAGGGAGTTAAACGGAGAACTCACGGCCAAAAATGATGCTTTGATGGACACCATACGTTTCTATTTCAGTCAGCGGACACGGGAGCAATTATCCGACGAGGTAACTGTAAAACAGGAGTTGATGAGCAGAATAAACAGCCTCTTGTCGCGGGGTGAAGTGGAGCAGGTTCTGTTCCTTCAATATCAAGTAATCGGGTTTTAACCCTAAGTGGAGTAGAATGTGACGGAAGTCCTCTCCCAGGATGAAATAGACCAGCTACTTACCGCAATCAGTTCTGGAGATGCCGAAATTGATGATACCAGGCAGGTAGCCGAGCGAAGGAATATCCGAATTTGGGATTTTCGTCGTCCTGATAAATTCTCCAAAGAACAGATACGAACCGTATCGTTCATGCATGAAACTTTCGCAAGACTGAGCACCACAAGCCTCGCTGGGCAGTTGCGATCGATAGTTCACGTTCATGTTGCCTCGGTGGATCAACTGACATACGAGGAGTTCTTGAGATCCATACCCTCTCCTACCACGCTGGCGGTGATAAACATGGATCCGCTTACAGGTTCAGCCATTCTCGAAATAGATCCGACCATAACATTTACAATAATAGACCGCCTGTTCGGCGGCCCTGGCGAGGGTGTGAAGTTAAACAGGGAGCTGTCTGAAATTGAACGCGCAGTAATGGAGTCTATCATCGTTCGCATACTTGGAAATATGCGCGAAGCTTGGAATCAGGTAATCGATTTGCGACCGAGACTCGGACAGATAGAAACAAATCCACAATTTGTACAAATTGTTCCCCAAACAGAAATGGTTGTATTGGTGACACTTGAAACCAAGGTGGAAGAAATTGAAGGAATGATGAATTTCTGCATACCGTACCTCACTATTGAGCCGATAATTTCCAAGCTTTCAGCTCAGTATTGGTATTCTTCAGTTCGCCGAGGTTCAACTACTGAGAATCTCAATGTCCTTCGAGAAAAATTGGCGAGCATCGATATTTCGCTGGTTGCGGAGGTAGGCAGCCTCACACTTGCGATGAAAGATGTTATGAATCTGCAACCAGGGTCTGTGATTCGCCTATCCCGGACGCGTGTTGGAGATCCGATGACTCTGAAGATAGGAAATCGGCCAAAATTCGATTGTCGTCCGGGTATTGTAGGTAAAAAAATAGCTGTGCAAGTAACTCGCAAAATAGAGGATGTCGAGGCAGACGAATTTGAAGAACTCGCCACCGAAGGAGATGAATGATGATGAGTGATGGATCGCTCTCCCAGGATGAAATAGACGCATTATTGATGGGAGATGAACCACCTGAAGTGCCAGGTGGCAGTTCCCTTCCAGGTAGGCGTGATCTAAGCGAGGCGGGGAAGAATGCCATTTTCAACCTGTTTACTCAGATAACGGGGACACAAGGTGCAACGCTATCTGGAACCATGATGATGGGTGTGGTAATTAGCGTGAAACAAGTAGATGTTGTGGATCGCGAGCAATTTCTTTCCAAACTGCCTGATGAGATAGTTGAAATAAGACTTGACCTCAAGAGTGGACTTAAGGGGACACATCTTTTTGTGCTAGATGGCGAGGATGCGCTCAAGCTTGCTTCACCGATGATTGGCCAAGATAATTTAGAACTCGGTGGTACAACTATCGGCGCGGTAAGTGAGGCAATGGGTCAGCTCACCAGCATATCTGCAGGGGAAATTGGTGATAGAATCAATGATACCGTCCTTATGAATACCCCAGAGGGACAAAATATTCCCAAAGCAATGCTAACACTACCTGGCGATAGCTTTGTGGCAATTTCATACAACGTGGAGATTGCGGATCAGGGCAGTTTTACCTTAAATGAGATTTTTGATATCTCAACTATTCAAGAACTTACAGAAAAACTTGGTGCTTCATCCAATGGTGCCGTAGAATCGTCAGATATGGATTCCTTGCTGGGAACCAAGGCTCCCAGGAACGACGATCAAAGTGCAAGCGCGGGTTTTCAGCAGACGTCGTTGAATATGGATCCTTCAATTTTGGGAGCTAACGCGGGTCAATTGGCACCGAATGTCCAGGGTGTTCAGTTTCCAGAGCTTTCCCCAACGGCCAGTACAGGCGAGCAAAGAAATATCGGGCTGCTGATGGATGTTTCCATGGAGCTCACTGTAGAACTCGGCCGTACAAAATGGAGAATAAAAGAAATCCTCGGAATGGGTGAGGGCACAATTATAGAATTGGATAAACTTGCCGGAGAGCCCGTAGACATCTTGGTGAATAACAATCTAATCGCCAGGGGCGAAGTTGTAGTGATTGATGAGAATTTTGGTGTAAGAGTTACTGAGATTGTCTCGACACTGGACAGACCCACCGACCGATGAGTCAATAGGAAAACCGATGTCGTTTTGGGGATAATGATATCGGCAGTGTTGGGAGGGTAAAACTGAAGACTATCTTATTAGCATCTGTGTTTTTGCTTAGCGGGACAGCTATCAGCTCACAGGATAAGAACCAGATGGAATCTGAGGCGGTTCCAACCCGTCCGGTGGAAAGTGATTTACTCTTAGACGATCAGGCAACAGCTGAATCTCCAACAACAGACTTCGAGCCGGTGAATTTCCCTGGCGTAGGCTTTGGAGATTTTTTGCGCGTCATCGTGGTTTTGGGTGTTGTCATCGCATTGATATATGCTCTTGTGTGGATGCTAAGGAAACTGACCGGAATCAAAACCGATAGTGGGGATGAGATTCGTATATATTCCACGCGACCAATTAAAGGCAATTCGGCGTTGCATCTGATAGAGGCCGGAAAACAAATGTTTCTAATCGGCAGTACAAGCAATTCTATCAATTTGATTTCCGAAATCAACGACAAGGAAACAATTGATGAGATTAGGCTGAAATCCTCCAGAATGCCTGCACCCAGAGGTTTTGCAAAGCTTCTTAGAGACCGCCTTTCAGGCAAACAATCGCTAGCGAAGACTAAAGATGCAAACAACTATCCAACCGATGGTTCGATACTCAATCTCCAGAAGCAAAGAGAGAGACTAAAACATCTATGAGGAATTTCTTTGTAAGAGTACTGCTGCTTCACATCCTGGCCTCATCTTCCCTTTCGCTCTTTGCTCAAGAAGCCACCCCGGTTTCACCGGAGGCCGGTGGTGCCGGGAATTTAGCCATTCCTTTCGTTGATTTGACTGTGAGAGAACCTGATTCGAATCAGGAGACGGCACTTTCCATACAATTGCTATTGCTTCTCACAATTATAAGTCTTGCGCCGTCAATCGCTGTGCTCATGACAAGTTTTCTTCGAATATCTATAGTGCTGGATTTTGTAAAAAGGGCGCTTTCGCTTCAGCAGGTGCCTCCGACAACTATTCTAATGGGGATTTCACTTTTCTTAACATTGTTCATCATGTTTCCCACCTTCACGGAGGTTTACCAAGAGGCATTTGTCCCTTTCTCTAATGGAAGTATCGATGGTGAGGAGCTATATACAATGGCTTCCGCCCCGATACGCTATTTCATGTACAAGCAGATGTCCGGTGAAACTGCAAATATAACACTTTTCATGAACATGGCTGGTCTAAGTAAACCAGTGAGCTTCGCCGATGTTCCAACTTATGTCCTAATTCCGGCTTTTGTGCTTCATGAGCTTACTGTGGCTTTTCGTATAGGGATTTACATATATGTACCGTTTATCATCATCGACATGGTTGTGGCTTCGGTTTTGATGTCCATGGGAATGATTATGCTTCCGCCGGTGATGATATCGATGCCGTTTAAGTTGATTCTATTTGTGCTGGTTGACGGGTGGACCTTGCTGGTTCGCCAAATGATATTGAGCTTCAATTAGGGGAGGCTTGTGGAACTAAGTAATATGATTGAATTAATCAGATCGGCGATTGTCACAATTCTAACCATAGCCTCGCCGGTACTCCTGGTAGCCATGGGAGTTGGCCTGATTATTTCCATCATTCAAGCTACTACAAGCATACAGGATCAAACGCTTACCTTCGTTCCCAAAATTCTGGCTATACTTGGTGTTTTAGCGTTGTTGTTTGGGTGGATGATTACCCGGCTAACCGCATACACGACATTCCTATTCGAAAGAATTCCGGACTTAGCTGGATGATAGTTTGGGAAAGCCTGATAGATCAGGCGCGACTTTACCTTCTTGTCTTTGCTCGGGTTGCAGCTCTGTTGCGAACAGCGCCGCTTACTTCTTCCGCGGCTATTCCACCTCTATCAAGGGGGGGGCTCGCATTCTTCGTGGCTTTAGTATTCTACACATCGGCAGGTAGTTTATATGGCCCTGTCCCACAAGTTGGTTTAAACTACGCTCTCGCCCTGATTGCGGAAGTTGCGCTTGGAATAATTATGGGACTTTTCCTTCAATTTATATTCGCGATATTCCAAACAGCTGGACAGATGTTTTCGTTTCAGATGGGTTTTGGAGCTTCACAAGTTTACGATCCTCTAGCCCAGATAGAGATACCCTTAATCGGGCAGTTTCTGAATTTGGTTGGCATAGGGGTATTCCTAAGCATCAATGGTATGCTGCGCATTTTCGTAACAGGGCTAGCCGGATCGTTCAATGTCATGAAGGGAACTGATTTTTTGGCTGCAAGTTCATTTTTACGAAGTACCTTTATTGGATCTATAGGGGGGCTTTTCGAACAATCATTGATACTGGCGTTTCCAATACTTGGCACTTTGATTTTAGTTTCTGTAACTATGGGCTTGCTGGCTAAGGCTGCACCACAGATGAATCTGCTCTTAGTGGGCTTCCCATTACAGATTGGCGTAGGATTTATCATAATGCTAATCGCCGCACCCTTCATTGCAGAGAAGATGTCAATCCTGGTTGATATGGGTTTTGAATTGATTGAATCCTATCTGCTTTCCATCAGAGAAGCGCTAGGATGAAAAAATCGATGGGATCGCCAGACAACCTGAAAAAAACTGTATGGATTCTCGAAAATCGATTTGACTTACATCTACAATGGTTTGCCGCTGAAGATGAGGGACGAACCGAAGACCCAACCGAACGCAAAATTCGCAAAGCCCGCGAAGAAGGAAAAGTTGTTAAATCTGGGGATATAACTTCGTCTTTAGTAATTCTTTGTGGTTTACTGGCTCTTTTTGTTTTTTCTGGCAGCATCATTCGGATCATTGCCGATATGATGCGGTATTTCATTACAATCGCCATTTCCGAAACAAACAATGTGTTTGTTGGATTTGGTACAGCAGGCAATTATCTGTTTCGCTTGATTTCACCGGTGATGATGGTTTGCTTTTTGGCGGCGTTTCTTGGCAATGTTGTCCAGGTTGGTTTTGTTTTTTCGATTAAACCGATTACTCCGGATTTTTCGAAGATTGCTTTGAATTTATCGAGATGGATTCAGAAAGCCTTCCTCTCGACAGAAGCGCTTTTCAACTTTTTTAAATCAGTTACAAAGATTGCGATTATTGTCTTACTCGCTTACATAAGTATTAAGAATGAAATACCCCGCCTTGTTAATGCAACTAAGATTCCGACTTTGGAGGCTATGTTGCTGGTTAGCGGTATAGCCATTCGTATGATGTTGGGGGCAGCGATACTGATGCTTGTGTTTGCCATTCCTGATTATTTTTTTCAGCGTAAGCAACACAGAGATTCGTTGAAAATGTCCAAGCATGAAATAAAAGAGGAGTTCAAGGAGACAGAGGGCGATCCGTTGTTAAAGAGTCGATTACGGCAGCGAATGCAGGAGATGCTTTCATTATCCATGGCACGTCAGGTGCCTGAGGCTGATGTAGTTATCACAAACCCCACACATTTTGCGGTAGCTCTCAAGTGGGATAGTCAAACTATGCATGCGCCGACTGTCGTTGCCAAGGGTCAGGATAATCTTGCAATGCGAATAAGAGAAATTGCTGAAGACAATGATATTCCCCTGGTAGAGAATAAACCGCTGGCTAAGGCCTTATATGACAATGTTGAACTTGGAAGTGAAATTTCTGAAGAATATTGGGAGGTTGTTTCCATTGTGTTGGCCGAAGTCTATCGTCTTGGTGGAAAAACTGCCATAGGAGCCAGTGCCAGTGGCTGATACGACTTTAGGTACGTTTCGGGGAGTATTTGGACGCCAGGCGGGGGACATTGTGCTGGCATTGGGTGTTGTGCTCGTTGTGATGATGCTCATCATCCCTCTCCCTACGATAGCACTCGATTTATTGATGGCGATGAATTTGATGATATCGCTATTCATAATCCTATTGGTTTTGTATAACAAAGACCCCCTTGAGTTCTCACTTTTTCCCACAATTCTATTGATTTCAACGGTATTTGGATTGGCTTTGAATGTTTCTTCCACTCGCCTGATTCTTGGGAAAGGGGCCGCCTTCGATGGCAGGATTGTCAGGGCTTTTGCAACCTTTGTCGTCGGATCGGAGGGAACCCAGGGTTTAGTAATTGGACTAATTATTTTCATCATTTTGGTGGTGGTGCAATTCATGGTAATTACCAAAGGTGCTACCAGGGTATCAGAGGTGGCGGCCAGATTTGCGCTTGATGGTTTACCGGCCAAACAGATAGCTATCGATTCGGAGTACAGTTCGGGAGCAATTACTGAAGACGAGGCACGTGGTAAGAAAAAACATCTTGATGATTCTGTCAATTTCTATGGATCCATGGACGGTGCGACAAAATTCATTAGCGGAACCGTGAAGGTAAGTATTGTTATTACTTTGGTAAATATCGTTGGCGGATTGATTGTAGGTACTTCAATCCATGGAGAACCCTTGCAGCAAGCCCTGATTACTTACGTTTCTCTTACTATCGGAGACGGACTGGTATCACAGGTACCGATACTTCTGGTTTCCGTGGCCACCGGATTAATCGTTACCAGGTCTATCAGCGATGGCAGTTTTGGATCGGATGTGCGTTATCAGTTTTCCAGACAGTCGAGGATCTACTATGTTGGGAGCACCTTTATGGCGCTTATGGGACTTCTTCCGGGCTTCCCCTGGTATCTTATGTTTCCTTTGGCCGGGGTTACAGGCTTTTTGGCATATAGGCTGAGTCGTCAGGGCAGGGAGGAATTGGGAGCAGCTAAATCCGAGGAAAGAAGTGCTGGTGCAGAAGCTCATGAAATTTCCCCAATCATCCCCCTTGACCCGGTTTCCCTTGAACTTGGTTTTGGACTTATCCCCCTGGTGGATAAAGATCAGGGTGCGGAACTCCTTGAACGTGTTACGCGGATTAGAAAAGAGGCCGCGCTCGATTTGGGACTCGTTGTACCGCGCATTCGAATTATGGACAATATGCGCCTGGAACCTTCTGAATACGCCTTCAAATTGCGGGGTACGGAGGTGGGTGGAGGAATCATCCGGATGGGCCATTATATGGCCATAAATCCTGGTGGCGATAGAGATTCACTAAAGGGGGAGGCCACTGTCGATCCAGCCTTCGGACTTCCTGCAATTTGGATAAGCGAAAGCGAACGCGATAAAGCCGAGCGCGCTGGTTATACAGTTGTAGATGGCCCATCAATTATCGCTACCCATCTAACTGAGATTTTGAAGCGTCATGCAGGTAGTATACTCGGCCGTCAAGAGATTCGGTCTATGTTAGATACGCTCAGAAATGATTACTCCGCAGTGGTTGATGAAGTTACGAAATCGTTTTCGCTGGGTGAGATTCAGAAAGTTCTTCAAGGTTTGCTTAGAGAGCAAGTGAGTATACGAAATCTAGTTGCAATACTGGAAACACTTGGAGATTTTTCTTCTGTCTCAAAGGACACCAGCTTTTTGATCGAAAAATCTAGACAGACCCTAGGCAGACAAATTTGTCTTCAGTATGCTGATAATGAGAAATTGATCAGCGTTCTTACTATCAATCCGGCGATAGAGAAAGAGATAATTGATTCAAGAGCAGAAACTATGGGAGGGGATATTGCTGCACTCAGCCCTGACTTTCATAAGAGATGGATTAACGGCGTTGCCAACACCGTGAAAGCAACCAGAGACAAGGGCTGCTGGCCGGTAATACTGTGCAGTGAATCGGCACGACCGCTAGTTCGTTCTTCCACAGTGCGAGAAATGCCAGATTTAATGGTGCTCTCAGTTCCAGAGATTGCTGAGGGAATTAAGATTCGTTCCTTCGGTGAAATTCGACTGGGAGAAAACTGATGCCGCGTTATTTCAGTGAGCGAGGGAATAGCCATATAGAAGTTATTGAGAAGATACATAAGAAATATGGTGATAGAGCCAAGATTCAGATTCAAAGGACGGTCCCTGCAACTGGAATAATGGGTCTGTTTGGGAAGGTTCAATATGAGTACAGGGGTTATTTGAGAACCGGTGAGGAAACTCGTGAGATACAGAAGAGCAAGGATAATGAGGCCCGAGCCGCAATCTTAGCGGTAACCGGGAAGGATTCCATTAGAAGCGATGAGTTTGTTTCAAAAAACAAAGAGACAACATCGCTTGAAGATGAAAAGATTGGCGAGGTTCTTCAAGAATTAAAACATCTGAAAGATTGCCTGATGCTCAGCGCATCGACACCCCCACCGCAAACTTTTCCTATTCTCTCCGAGTTATCGGACATACTCGACAAAAATGATTTCGAGGAAGATTACATCTCGAAATTGCTGGAAAGCATAAAAAATACCTGCAATATCGCAGATCTTGACAATCGAGGTTATATTCATCAGCTCACCGCATCGTATATCGCTAAGAACGTCCATTTTTTTCGGAACGATGTCGATGTCAAACCACGTGTTGTTGCATTGGTTGGTCCAACCGGTGTTGGAAAGACAACCACAATTGCGAAACTCGCGGCCGTTCATGGATTGGGGGATGGTTCAGATGTGCGGATTATCACAGTTGACAATTTCCGGATTGGAGCTCGAGCCCAAATTGAAACCTATGGGAAGATAATGGGCATACCGGTACAGATTGTCGATAATTCCGATGAATTACGCAAGCAGATTGTTCTCGCATCTGATTCCAATTTGATATTAATAGACACGATTGGCAAAAATCCCAGAGATAAAGAGAAATTTAGAGAAATGAGAAAACTGCTGTCCGTTTGCGGGGAAAATACGGAAATTCATCTAGTACTAAGCGCCACAACCAAGGCCTCTGATTTAAGGATAATCATGGAACAGTTTCGTTTATTCAACTACTGGTCGATTATTATCACTAAACTGGATGAAACCAATCATATTGGAAACATCCTCTGCGCACTGATTTCCACGACTGTTCCAATTAGTTATCTCACGGACGGACAGAATGTACCTGTGGATATAGCTATCGCTTCACCTATACGCTTGCTATCGAAACTCAAAGGACTCGAATTTGATAAGACAGTTTTTGCTGAACAACACCCCGCTCCCGATTTGACAGCTATCTGGAGATAGCGATGGGCGATCAGGCAGAGAAACTTAGAAAAATTATGGAGGTTCAAAGTAGCCAAGTTAAAGCGCCAGAAGCTAGTGGAACACGTATAATAGCTGTCACAAGTGGGAAAGGTGGTGTGGGCAAAACAAATTTGTCCATAAATATTGCAATAGCTTATTCTCGATTGGGGAAAAAGGTGTTGGTTCTCGATGCTGATTTGGGGCTTGCAAATGTAAATGTGATGATGGGGGTGATACCTAAACACAACCTCTATCATGTTATCCGCAAGCAAAAGGAGATGAAAGACATAATAGTGGACACGCCCTATGGGGTACAAATTGTTGCCGGAGCCTCGGGCTTCAGCCGAATTGCAAATCTTTCTGAAGACGAGCGTCAGCACTTCGTAGATGATTTTACGACTCTTTCGGACGCGGATATTATAATAATTGACACTAGCGCGGGTGTCGGGTCCAATGTACTTGCTTTTGTAGGAGCAGCTGACGATGCAGTGATAGTAACTACACCCGAACCCACAGCCATCACCGATGCTTACGGCATTATCAAAACAATGTCAGTGGAGATAGATAATCTGGATATGGGAATCAAGCTAGTGGTAAACCGAGTTTCAAGCGTAACTGAGGCTAAGAGAGTGGCACAAAGGGTGGTTGATATAGCCGGGCAATTTCTAAATGTGAAGCTTGATTATCTTGGCTTTGTCTATGAAGACCCGACTGTACAGGCGGCGGTGCGCAAACAACAGCCTTTTTTTGTGGTTGACCAATATGGTCGAGCATCCCAATGTATTCAGCACATTGTTGAAAGACTTGAAAATGTGGATTTCAAGAGAGGAGGTGAGCTTCCCCGTTTTATCAGACGACTGTTCGGACGTATTTAAAGTTTATTCGAATGTTCTTCTGGCAGGGGTTGCCGGTTTGTGACAGTTATCATACGTTGGAGGTTTGTTGCCGCGTCAGCTATTGTTGCCATGGCAGTTTCGCTCCTGAGCGGTGGGTTGAGAAGGATACAGTTAGGAACTCTGATGATTAGGGCATCAATAGGAGCTGCGGTGTTCACAGTGCTTGCCATAGGGATAAACTTGCTGATTGTGAATCTATTCCCGGAATTTTTTGATAAGGCAAGCCCCGAAAAATATAATGACGATGACGGATCACCCGGTTCCTTGGTGGATGTCACTCTTCCGCCCGAGAAGCCGGAGAGCTCGGAATTTGTCGATGATCTTGCCGACGGTGATATTGGACAGGTTGCCGCTCAGGTGAGTGAAGATGTTGCTTCCATAAACGAACCTGACCAGTTTTCTGAGTCCTTTCCCGATGCGGATGAAATCCGTTCTGGTTCTCCAGATGATGAATCATCAGGATTGGGCCGTGAACGAGATCCTGAGGAGTTGGCTCAAGCCATACATACAGTTATTACGAGAGATGAAAAGGATTAGGATCTATGGCCGACGACAACATTGTTATTGCTGGATATCCCGAAAAAGAACTCTGGCAACAGTATCGCAGTGCTAAAGATCAATCTATCAGAGATGCGATAGTTAAGCAGTATGCTCCGTTGGTGAAATATGTGGCTGGCAAGGTGTCTGTTGGTATGCCTCAAAGTGTCGATTTTGACGACCTTGTCGGTTTTGGAATTTTCGGACTTTTTGATGCAATCGAGAAGTTTGATCCAGATAAGCATGTTAGATTTAAAACATACGCAGTAACCAGGATACGAGGTGCGATATTTGATGAACTGAGATCCATAGATTGGGTTCCCAGATCGGTTAGACAAAAAATCCGTGAAATTGAGGAAACTATTCAGCACCTGGAAGCCAAGCTCGGTCGGGCTGCTACTGATGAAGAAGTGGCGACTGAACTGGGAATGAACATAGAGCAATACAATCAATTGATGCTTAAAACCAGCGGCACTTCAATGCTCTCACTTAACGATATCTGGTATAATAGTGAAGTCAATGTCAATGTTTCTGCCGTGGAAAGCATAGAATCACCAAGTTCTTTGAGACCCGACGCCATTGCGGAAAAAGATGAGATGCGGCGAGTGATTGTTGATGCTATAAACGAACTGCCGGATAAGGAAAAAAAGGTTCTGGTTCTCTATTACTATGAAGATTTGACTCTCAAAGAAATAGGGAAGGTGCTGGATGTAACAGAATCTCGTATTTCTCAATTGCACACTAAGGCAATTAGCAGACTTAGAGCAAAGTTGATGAACGTTAAGAAGGGCATTTTCTAATCATGATTAGTCTTGATGATTTTCGCGAAAGGATGAAGTTGGAAATCGCAAAGACTAAAGAAATGAAGAGTGTTCAAGTTTCCGGTAAAAATTTAGATGATGCGTTGATGCAAGCATCGCTGGAATTGGGATTGCCGATCAGAGTGATAGAGTATGAGATACTCGACAGGGGTTCGTTTGGTTTTTTGGGACTTAAAGGAAGACCCTTCAGGATTGTCGCGTACGAATCCATTAACAAGAGCGTTGCAAAAAAAGCTAAAAGCCTCGCAGAAGAACTCGATTTAGCCTCGTACGATAAGAAGGGCGTGGAAATTCCTGCCGATGTGGACGGTCGTTTCTCAGTTCGGCTGGGCTCGGATGGCGCCTGGGTGAAGGTGTTTCCACCGACTGGCAGGGGAACATCTGTAGCGGCAAATGAAATCCTGGAGATACTTAAGCGAAGGGGCGCCAATGAGCCCGACATAGATAGTATAACTATTGCGGCTCAGCAAGCGGACATGATGTGGGTTAGGGCCGGAGAGATTAATTACAATCCGGCTAATGATGCTCTGATGTCACTTGTGGTATCTGGTGACCAAATGAAAGCTTACATAAATACTGCGGAGCCAGGCCCCGGTGGTGCGGATTTAACCGCCGATGATATCAAAGGATTTCTGTTGAACAACGGGATTGACAGCGGCTTGCTTGAGGATGCGCTTCAGGAATTCGAGGATTTCCCTATATTTGGCACCCCATACCTTGTTGCAGAGGGAACGGCTCCCATCCACGGTGTCGATGCTAAGATATATTATGATTTTGAAACTGAACCAGATAAGATTCACATGCAAGAACGCAAAGATGGCAGCATTGATTTCAAAGAATTAAACAAAATTCGAAATGTGATTAAAGGTCAGCCATTGGCCAGCAAAACGAAACCTCAACTAGGTGTAGGCGGATGGACAGTATATGGCCAAAACCTTCCAGCCAAAGATGGCCGGGACATAGAAATTGAGGTAGGTACAAATGTTGTTCTTTCTGAGAATGGTACGAAAGCCATTGCCACAAAGAGCGGTCACGTTATGCTGAAGAATGGAAAAATCACAGTCGACACCGTATTATTAATCCCTGGCAACGTTGACACATCAACAGGAAATGTAAACGTGTTAGGCTCGGTGGAAATCGGAGGCAATGTTGAGGATGGATACTCTGTAACTGCGGAGGGAAGAATAGAGGTTGCGGGGTATGTTGGGAGGGCAAATCTGAATGCAGGTGGAGATATTATTGTCTCAAGGGGTGTCAACGGTGGAGAAAGTGAAGACTTTGGGCATATTGTCGCCGGGAAATCCATATGGTCTTCCTTTATCCAAAATTCTCGAGTTGAGGCTGGCGAGTTCGTAATTGTAAGTTCCGGCATCGTCAATTCGAACGTTGTTTCTCAGAAAAAAGTATTGTGCAGGGGGCGTCGCGCAAAAATAGTCGGTGGACACATAAAGGCATTGAACGAGGTAAATGCGGTTATTCTAGGCTCAGCCGGTGGGGCCGAGACCAGAATTGAAGTTGGATTCGATCCCAAAGTAAGAGGGGAACTGCAGGAGCTTCTGGAGAAGAGAAGTGAAATTGAAAGTCAATACGATTCAGTGGAACTGAATTTAAGAGGACTTAGACGTCAAGCTGAGATACATGGCAAAAATCTGCCGAGGGATAAGACTAGGCACTTAGAGCGACTGAATCTACAGTATGATAAACTTCATGCAGAGTTGCAAAATGTCGATGAAGAAATACATAAGAAGAGAGAATATCTGGAGACATTGCAGACCAATGGCAGAATTTCGGCGGCAGATAAGGTGCTGGCAGGGGTTGTTATCAGAATTCACGATGTGGAGTACGTTGTAAAAGAATCGTATGAAAAATCTGTAACCTTCATTTTGGAAGGTGACTATATTCGCGTGGTTAGTTTCCATGATATCGAGGAAGATCTTACTCGGAGATAAAGACTAATGAGTATAAAACCAATTGACTTGCAAACACTCTTTGCAAAAATGGATGAAGTTAGCAAGGAGCAGGCCCTAATCAAGGAGCAATCAATGCTCCAGCAGTCCCAAGCCGCGCGATCTCAAGTTATGCGGAAGCTGGAAGAGGAGCGCATGGTTACTCAAACGCCTTCCGGAGACGAGGCCCAGGCTATTAGGGATAACGAACCAGGCAATAAACGGAAATATAGGAAGAATAAAAGAGAATCAAGACAGAATAAGAGTTCGGAAAAAGAAGTGGTAACCGATCCGGAAGTAGGCAGGCATATCAACCTGTCTAGCTAGTTACCATGTTTTTGTTATATTTATCTGCTTCAATTATTGCGGCTTTGATAACCAGTGCCGCTTTCGCTTATCTTTGGCGCAGGAAACTCGAACGCGATATGAAAACCAAGGGAACTTTCAAAAAACTAAGGGACGAGATTAACAATATGCTTACCGATATCAATGGTGCCACTGAGCGAAACATCGTGCTTATTGAAAACAAAATTCGTACCATGAGTAGCCTGATCGATCGAGCCAATAAGTTGGAAAACGTTCTGAGAAAGGAGAAGCAAGAAATATCCAGCAATGTTTATACCAAGCTTGGTAGATCCAGACCGCTTAATCTTGTGTTGGAGAATAAGAACAATGAGCTGGATGAGCATGAAGACAATACAGAACAATCAGGCAATCCAAAGTTGAAGACGCTCAGAGCTCCCAACTACGGAAGTGCGGGTTTCCAATCACTATCAACTCAGGAAAAGGTTTTGATTCTTTTTCGTAAAGGCGAAAGTGTAGAACAAATCGCCTCTATTTTGGGTATTAGCCGCGGGGAAACTGAACTAACCATTTCTATTCATGATAAACGGGATTGATGATCTAACAATAAGCTTGAATCTTCTAATCACAGCCTCTTCACGAAGCTTGCCAGCTTCTCTACCTGAGTCTCCACCAGTCCGCGGGCTTCTGCGGATGAAATGAATTTCTTGAATTGGCTAAATCCCAGTGTTTTTGTATTGATACCCTTATCTCTGAGTTTGGAACTAACAACTGCGTATCGATGAAATTCCGGTTGCCTTGCTCGCCCGTCCATTTCAGTTAGCGTTTCCACCAGTGTTTTCAGGGCGATCTGAAGCGATCCTGTCTCCTGGCTGAATTGCCTCCCCGGAATGATTGCCGATTGCTTGTCATCATACTCCATGTTTATATAGCCCGCCCTGGATGCACTGGCTATGAAATCACCCCAGCGTTTGTAACCCAAGGATTTTTCATCAAATCCCTGATTTAGCTTTTTCATTGATATTTTTACATTCCCGGGATCAGTGCCTTTTTTTTCCTTGTGAAGGATGGACGCGGTTTCCGCTAGACGCTCAAACCAGTATTCTTTTGAGTAAGCTGTTGTAATGGCCCGTTTCCCTGTATTCTCGTCAGTCGTATCTTCGAAGGAGTCTTCTTCCTCAGAGGGGAACATATCTCTATAGTCAGTGAAGCTGTCAGCCAATCGCAAAAGATCGTTGCTGGCATTTTTTATATCGCATACGATGTGGGTTATTTTACCAGCTTTTTTTAGATTCATAACAAGCGGCCTGAAATCGCTGTCACCGGTGAGTAATAGAAAGACATCAATGTGGCTTTGGAAGCGTAGAAGATCGAGGCAGTCGTTGGTTAGGTGCATATCGGCACTATTCTTGTCCCTGCGGCGGCCTCTAAATGGTACGTGGATCATGTTGAAATGAAGGGATGCAAGCGAGGGGCCTAGCTGTTTATAGGCCAGCATGCTCCAATCGGCGTAGGCATATGAGCTGACTACACGCCCGAGCCCTTCGGAGTAATCCCATAAACCCTGGATGAAGAGATTTGCGGAACTTGATGGCTTTACGTTTTCCACATCCCAGAAAATAGCGACATTATAGCTCATTAATTATAAGCTTACTGTCAATCTACTTTTACTGCGAGGGCAATTGCCAATCTCAGGGTTAATTTTTAGCTTTTCGCCCGAATTGCGGAGCAAGGGCTCTATGCTTAAGCGTCAATTGTAACTTTGCACGCAAAATGAGAATTTTTTGCAAGTAAAATGAGAAAAACGGGAGCACCACCCACTAAAATCGGCGCCTGTTAGAGACCGGTTTTTAGAGGCCGTCATTCTTTTCTCACCAGAGAACTTTGCTATTTAGCCGGCGGAGTCGGCCAGGTGATATTGCTTGGGAAAGTTGCCTGCTGCGGCACATCTCGCAGCGCTTGGCGATAGGTTTTCCATGCAGTTTTGTTTGTCGACGGATAGTCCGGCAACATTACGCAGTCACTCTTCAGAAGCAGTTCATCCCTCTTCTCTCTTGCTCGTCTTTCCTTCACCGCGCTCGGGATAACCCATCTATTCGACTGCCACACGGCCTCAGAGTCTGGCGGCATCTTAAGTGTGAGAGTTGAATCCAAGCTTTCCCCGAGAGCCAGTTTCCTAAGATTTCCCGTGGACTTTTCCCATGTCGGCGTGTTGGTATAGTCGTCCTTTACTACGTATTTACCGTTCTCCCATAGCGCCCTCTGATTGTCACCTGCGCTTATGAGATTAGCCGCCGCCGCCTCCGCTACAGTCAGTCTTGTGCCTGAGGACGAAAAAAACCGCACATCACATCCTGCATGGATCTGTGCTTCATCCGGGTATTCAATCGAATTATCAGGCTTATCCTGTTCTGCACAGGAGAGGATTCTTGTGACAATGTTGTTACTTGTTACTGCATACATAGCTAGTTCCTTTCATATTCATTCTTGTTTCCATCAAGCTGTTCTTTTCCAAATGCGGAAGGTTCTATTGCGAGGCCTAGTTTCTACATCGTCGGTTTTGGCTGTGGCAGGACTCCTAGACCAGGCGGAATCAAAAGTATATCTACCGCTTGAATTCCCACCGCTTGAATTACCACCGCATACATATCTGTATCGAAAAACCCCCGAGCTGCCATCTCCACTCGATTGATGCTGGACATTGCGAGCCATAATTCCCGTTATTCGCTGCATAGCATCTTCCTGAATACCCGATTCAAATGCGGAAGCCCGGCCACCCGGTGTTCTGAAAAATATCCCCTCAGTTTCGAATTGTGCTTCCCAAGTCCCCGGCAAACCGATTGCCGCCGGAGTTTGACAGTCTGGAAACTGGATGTACGAACTGCCCACCGGGTAAACCATATTCAAGATTTCCGAGAGATGTCTGCCGTCTACGGTATCCGCGTCGAAGCCATGTCCGGCTCCCTGCCTGATGCCGTGCACGGCATGGCTGCTGGTGATTCTTTCGTTTTTGTGGGCTTCCAACTGGGCCGAGGCAGTAGCTATGGGAATCAATATGGGCCGCCGGTTTGTTTCGGTGACCAGGTTTTCCCAGGCTGAAGAGGGGTCTACCCGTATATCCAGTAGGGGCACCTGCCAGTTTAGGAAGGGTGGTTTAAGCGCTGTGACTGCCGTTCCATCGCTGCCCTCCAGAAGCAAGGCTGAACACGAATCCAGAAGCCGCGCGGGCCAGCTGACATTGTTTCCATCGATAACCTGTCCCTCGTTCGCAACCTGGTACCGCAAAGCCAGGGTTACCCATTTGTACTTGCCGGCAGATGGCCGGTTGATGCTACCCATATCAACCGTGAGGGCATTATCCAGTGCGATCCTGTTGCCCTGCCCATCATAAGCCACCCCGGGGCTGATTGTTGCCACAGATGAAGATATGCTCACCGATAGTCCCGAGAGGATGCCCATCCCCGCCACGGTTTTGGCCACGTCCTTGATTCCACCTTCCATGTCGTTTTGCAGCTCGTCGAAGTCCCTTTTCAACGGCACATAATTGAATACGAAGTTTCGTTTATTCACAGTTCTTTCTCCTCAAAGATCACTTCAATTGAGCTCTCGATTAAGAGCTTGAGCCTGTCTTCAATGGCCTTTCGGCTGCCGGCCGAGCAGCATACCACCACATAGACGCCCGAGCCCCGGTATATCCGTCCCCTGCCCACACCCTTACCAGATTCGATAGCGAAGGCGCCATAGGGGAGCAGGCTGACAATCACCGGTGCAACCTGTATCAGATGCCAGTTGAGCCAGGCCGCTCCGCCATTATTCCCTAAATCCTCATAACTAAGCGGCGCAGAAGGGAGGCTGGCGCCCCCCAGAAGAACACGGTATTCGATATCCGCGCCCAGAAACCAATCCAGGAACGCCTCAATGTCGCTCTGCTCATCTGTGGTTAAATCAGCAACATATACAATCACCATAGGAGGAATTCCAATAGGAGTTATCCCGACTTGGCCGAACCCGACTCTAAAGAAATTCTTGGGTGAATCCATCAATCTCCAACGGCCGGGGATGTAGGAATCCAGGAAGGATTTCAGGCCCCCTAGCTTACCTGTGGAGGACAAAGCTTCAGCGGCACTTGTCAGTCTTCGACGGTAGCTCTCATCTGTATCGAAAGGGAAACGAGGGATACCTTTGCTGCTTCCGTGAGCATCGAGATTTCTGGCCAGATAAGCAAAGAACCCCCGTTTTGATTGAGCCATATCATCGGCTGCCTGCTGGGCGATACGGCCGATGATTCGATAAAGGCCTCGTCGCCCCGCCTTGCGAATCCCGGGGGGTGATAACTCCTTCTCTATCCACTCCCAGGTGCTCATGATGACCTCACGGTGATGGAACTGGGAATTACTTTGGAAGTCGGCCCGATCGTGATGTTTTGTGTGGGTTTCTGATACTCCAGGTTGTTAAGCTCAAGGGGGTGAAGCGCCTCCTGGTAGAGCTTCTGCATGACTACCGATTCACCGATTTTTCGAGATTGCAACCAAAGCCTGAGAGTTTGCTCCACCTGGGATTCGCCCGCATCTCCGGAGAATGAGAGTTCGAATTCCCGATTGACCGCTGTGGCAGGTTTAACAAGGATATCCCGAGTTAACAGATAAGAATCGGAAATTGCCTGATAGACGGCATCACAGGTGGAAGATGAAGGGATTCCGGCATCGCCGCCAAGGATGATATCAATAGAACCTGAACCTCGAGGCGTACGGATCACCTTTACATCGTTAACCCCTCGGATAGAGAGAGCCAGCAATTCATACTTACCGGGCCGATTGTCCTCACCCAGGGCATCCCATTTTGCCATTATTCGGCTCTGATAATCGGCATCAGACTCTATATCGCGCCCCGGAGTGCTTATCCAACCTGCAGGCACAAGGATGCTGATGATGCCGTCTATCACGGAGGTGGTGCGGATATCCGTGTTAGGCAGTATGTTATAGAGAGCCCCGGGAAACTCGGCTTCCACAGCGAGATCATTGTTTCCTGCATGGAAGGCTGTGTCCTCAAGGTTTTTAAACCGCAGTTCTCCCGAGCTTACGAACCAAGTACCCTCTCTGATTGTTCCTGAACGGATAGCCTCAATACGCAAGACTCCCAGGGTTTTCCGGGGGCTTTTGCGGATGACTCCCAACTCGCGGCCCCGCAGTTCCAGCATCGAACCAGAGGCCTTCATGTAGGTGAACTGCCCTCCATAGAAATTGATTACATCCTGATAGAGCGGATAGAGAGTCCGAGTGTAAGTCTCCACCAGACCCCGAAGAACGCCTCCCTCTTTGAAGGAGCCAAGCCCGGTCTCCTCTCTGGCAATAGTCAATATGGCGTCCCGGATTTCATCCTTTGATTTATCAATCCACATAGCGGTCCTTTAAGTCAAAATACAGCTCTATGGGTTCCACATCTTCAAAGAGTCGGAACGAGAGCAGATAGCTTCCATCATCCAAGCGTTTTGTTCGGATTGAGTCGAAAAAGACTCGTTCATCACCCAGGGCCGCTGTTCTGAGCAGGGCTTCCACATCGAAGGAATCTGGTCCCTGAAGTGCATCCTCCAGCCCTCGTCCGAAAGAGGGCGCCCAGAAGCAGCTGCCTGGGATGAGCATCACTTCGGTGCGCAGATCTTGAGCCACCAGAGCACCGCCGTTAATCACTTCCAAGTCCCCATCGTCGGTGAAAATCACATCACCGAAGCGGTCCAGGCGGATGTCCGAGCCGAATTTTTTCCAGGTTTCACCCATGTTTTACCGCCGTGTTTTCAAGCTGTGAGAAATCGCCCACATTTTTTCCGGTCAGAGCCGCTGCCAGAGCCCCCTGCAAGGCGGAGGGCGCGCCGTTCCCGGATTCAGTTATTGGACCCTTTCGCAATGCGTCAATCAGGGATGAGAGCACCTCCACGTTCTTGTTCAGGTTGGCGGCTAGCTCGCCTATTTTGATAAGCCCTCCGAAATCAGAGCCATTTAGATGCAGCTCCCCTGATTTGACGGTGATGGAGATAGTGCCGTTGGTAATTAGGAGTTCATCCGGTTTGAAATCCGCCGCATTGTAGAACTCGCCCCAGAGAGCCTGTATGTAAGGATAGGAGGGGTTGTGTTCCACATAAGCCACGATAACCAGGGTGCCCTCCGGCAGGGGCGCATAGACTCCGGCCCCTTGGGAATTGGCCCATATAGGACTTAGCGGCACGTCTTCCAGGATGCATTCGGTTTCTTCCAGACTGCCTGTTTTGAGTATCCGTACCCTGGCCGAGTAGGTGTTTTCGCCTTTTCCGGAATTGAACTTCAGCACCCTTCCAATCTGAGGGCCCTGGCGATGAGGGAGCGCCGCATCCAGCCATCGGGTTACAACCTTCCTGATAGTCAGAAGAGCACCTCCATCAGGGAGTTTTGGGGGGAGATGAAGTAATGCAGGCCAAGTGCTCGCCGCATCTTGCTGCTTACTTCGATGGTATCCCCGTAGCCAAGCGGAAGCGGGAAAGCCTTTAGTGTTTTATCCCTGATTAAAAGGGTGTTTTTACCCCTTTGAAACTCAAATACTGCCTCCCCGGAATCCCGAACAGGCTTCAGGTTAAGCACTCCGAAAGCATCGAAGAAAATATCAAACTCATCATCAGTCCAATCGCTCAGGGAACTGGCAAAAGCCAGAAGATTCTGCCATCCATCGCCCAGGCAATGATAATGCGGCAGCTCCACATCCGGGATTTCCATCTGCCGTTTTCCTATACCGCTTTGATCGGCCAGGTGGTTCAAAACATATGATGCCTTCTCCCTGCGGAAATTGACTGTTGAGGTTTTTAGGGCATGTCCGCATTTATAAGATAGCCCGCCATGAGCCAGGCCAAGAGAGAGGAGGGAACCTGAGAAGATTCGCTTGTTATCCAGGTTTACAAAAACATTCTCACCCAAGTTCACCGGCTGCCTCTCCTCTCCCGAGAGCACTATTTCGCAAAAGGGCAGAGATGCGGCATATTGCTCGATTCGCGTTGAAGAGGGACGCATGGAGTTCCCGCCGATCTTCACGTCCAGATTCAGTTTCCTGATCTTCATCGCGTGCGCTCCAGCAGGATATCGATTTCTTCCTGTGTGCTCAACACCGGAGAAGCGGGGGGATCGAGGGTTTCTGTTTTCACATCTCCCTCCTGCATCTGCTCCTGGATGCGCGCTACTTCGGGGCGATATTCAGTGAACTTCAGTTTCACCTTGATTTCCTGCCTGCCTCCGCCCTGCGAGGAGTCCAGGGATAGGAACAAACAGCCCTGCAGGTTCCACGCCCGCGCTTGGGGGAAATCCAGGGTGTAGATAACCGGCTCGCCAGATTCATCGAACTTCTTGAAGAGCCCGGTGATTTTGGCTAGAGCGTTCTCCTTGCTCAGCTCTCCGTCTATCAGCCGCAGAGCGAAGGAGATCGAGGCATCATCAAAACCGTTAACCTGATACTGCTTGCCCGAGCCTCCCTCCACGGCTTTCGCGTCTACCAGCAGCTTGGAGCCCACAGAGAGGTTTTCGAAGACCCCCGGCACGGCCTGGCCGTTTAAGAAAAGAGATGAGGCATCGGCGATGAGAATCACGCCGCACCCCCAGCCGCTTTGAGCATGCGCACAAAGCTGAAAATATCCTCAGCTTCATCCGATTGCACTGTGAGATTGTCGATATTGACAACAGTCGATCCGCTCCCCGAGGATTCCTTGCCGTTAACCGCTAAACCCAAGGGGCCGGATAGATCCAGGCGCTTTTTCAGGACACCTTGCCGCAAAGTTTCGATTAACGAACCCCCAGATTCAGTCAATCTCGATAGCGGTCCCTTTTTCGCATCAGAGTGGGGTATGTAATCATCCACCCTACTGGCCACCATCAAGCCCGCCTGCTCGGCGGCGGGAAGGGCATCGGTCATTCCTGCTGCCAGGGTGTCTACCACGGCGGCACCGGGATTTCGGCGGCCGCCGAACAAGCCGTCTTCCTTGCCGTCAAAGAGCCCGCCAATCAGAGGGATATTGGCAAGTTTGCCCTTAATCCAGTCGATACCCGCACTGAAGACATTTTTAATGCCTTCCCAGAGGCCCGCAAAGAAATTCTTTATAGCATCCCAGTTCTTGATTATTGCAAGAGGTATTCCAATAAATGGAGCGATAACAACAAGCGCGCCCTGCACCAGTTTGTTGTCTAAAATGCCCACCACCCAGTCGATGGCTGCGCGGAAGATGTTTTTCACACCCTCCCAGAGATTCACGAAGAAGGTTTTTATCTTATCCCAGTGCTTTACAACCAGCACTCCCACCGCTATCAGCGCTCCGATGCCTGCTATTACCGCCAATACCGGCGCCAATGCAGCCCAATTCGCTGCCGCAAAACTCAGTATTGATGGGATAGCCCTTAGGGTTATACTAACTACCCCGCTAATCCCGCGCACTAATCCGCCGAATATCAGAGCCACGGTTCTTGTCGCGCTTAGAACGCCGCCGATTCCGCGAGAGAGTTCTCCAAGTGCCATCAGCGCGGGACCGGCCACAGCTGCGATGTCTAGAATCTTAACGATGTTCTTCTGCTGAGCCGGCTCCAGCTCGGCGAATTTGGCAGAAAGAGCGCCGATTTTATCGATGAAAGGGCCCACTACATTCATGGCGGCCGTAATAGCCGGCGCCAGTCCATCAGCGAGCCTCTGCATCATCACCTCCAGCTTCACGCGCATCAAATCCATGGCGGAACCGTTTGCGTTGATTCCTTCGGTTTGGGCCAGAAATGCCGTTTCGGTGGCACCCGCGGCGCTTGCCATTGCAGCCAGTTTTTCCGGATACACATCAGCCTGACCTCCAGCCAGCGCCAAAGCCATGGTCTGCCCTTCTATGCTTCCCATGAGGCTCTGCAATGACTTGCCGCTTTGCTTAGAGGCGTCCACCACCTCCAGAATTGCTCCATGAAATCCCAACTGTTCGATCAAGGCCTTTCCGGATTCAAAGCCGAGGCTGGCAAGAAGACCGCTCATTTCCCTGGATGGAGCCATAAACGCCTGCATGGCCCCGCGCATCTGCGTGGTAACCTCGGCCGCGCCGCCTGTAACCCCCGTAAGGGTGGCAAGAGTGGCAAAAAGCTCTTCCACTGGAACCTGCATCTCGGCGGCCAGCGGTGTAACTCGGCCAATAGACGCCGCCAGTTCAGGGAATGTCGTCTGTCCCAGGTTCACTGTTTGCAGTGCCAAGTCCGCTACCTTCTGGTTGGCGGTCACAGATACCTCGCCGTAGCCCTTCATAACGGCGGATGAAAGATTGATGGCATCAGTGATTGAGGCCAATCCAGCTGTGGCCGCCTTGGAGTTGATTTCCAAGAGGCTTAAGGTATTTGAAGAATCACCCATGGCGGATATAACCTGATAGAGTCCTTCGCTCATGTCGCTGGTGCTGGTCCGGGTGGCAATCGCCGCATCCTGCACCCCCCGCTTCAGTTCGGCCACCCTTGCCTGAGTAAGCCCCAGGCTCTGCACATTGGCCATACCTCTATTTAGCTCTTCTCCTGCCCTGTAGGCCGCCACGCCCACGTCTGCCAGCGGAGCGGTTACACCGGCAGTCAGTCCGGCTCCCATACGCAGCATGGCGAGTCCGGCCTCATTGAAGCCGGCGCTAACAGTGGAGAGACCCTCCAGTTGTTTCCGGGCGGCCTGGACGTCTCGGGAGAAATCTTCAATGAACGAGACTTTGATTTCACTGTTGAACTCAGCCATCTTTGAAAACCTCTCCTATAGCTCGAACCATCACGTCCACTTCCAAATCCCTCACGTAAACGGCCTCATCCAATAGACTTCCTATCCGGGAGATGGGCTCATGTGCGGCATCAATCCCCAGAAAGCGCCTGATAAAAAGCAGCTGCCGGACAATGGGACTTACAGGCTCTGAAACGGTCTCATCTCCAGAACCTTCCCGTACAAAGGGTTGATGTACTCGGTCATAAAGGTGGAAACGGCAATGTTGTGCGCCCCTACAATGTCCAGAATGGGCTTGCCTCCCTCCGTGGATACCACCAGCGCCTTCATCAGCCAGCGGTTGGCTTCGATTGCATCACGAACCTGCATCTCCGAGTAAGCCTGGAGCTCCGCTCCTGTCGGCTCCCGGTAGGTGAAGCATAGATCCACGGCCTCACCCGCGCGATCGGCAAAGGAGTATTCGGCTAAGAACAGCTCTCCCTGGCGCCGCTCCTTGCCTGCCTTGATAATCGCATCACGCACGTTATTCTTCACCATGTTCAAACCTCCTTCTCATGGTCGCCAGAGTCATCGAGTTAATGCCGGTATCCCGTTAGAGAGGATCGGCTTGGTCAATACGCCCTCGAACGACCGCTTAAGCATCTTGTCGCCCTTGCTGTTGCCCTTGCTTCGCTTGGTCCATTTCACCTCCAGGACATCAGTAATCAAGGACTGTCCCGAAGCGGGATGGCCGTAGGTAACCGTTACCGGGGTGGGCGACATGTTGTAGAAACCGCCGGATGCCGCGGCCGTCTCTTCGAAGCGATGGGCGTCCGAGAAAGCCATCTCGGTTTTACATGTCCCCGAATACTCTCCGGGAACATAGCCCGCGGGCATGCCCGACATATCGGTTACCACTTCGCCGCCGTCCTCATCGTCGTACTCAATGGATTCCAGCAGCGTAGCCAGCCCGAAGGGAAAGGTTACCTTTATGTGCACATAGGCATATCGTTGACCGTTGACTGTTCCTTCCATCATTTACCTCCTTGGATTCTCAAATTGGATGGTGGCCCGAATCTCATCCATCTGCCCCCGGGGCACGATGATGATTTCTTCGCTAATTCTCTTAGTTGCCAGAATATTCTGACTCTCAGGGAGCATGATCCTGCCGGAGGAAATCTCCTTGTCCCGGATCATCACATCAAGCGCCTGTTCCCCGGCGGCTATCACCTGAGAGAGCTCCGGCACCCGTCCATCGGAAAGCACATCGAAGCCCTGCTTCAAATAGGGGAACTGCGCATCCCGCACCATCCGGCAGGCCTTGTTCATCACCTCAATCCGCACTGAAGTATCAAAATCGCTAGTCGCTTCAGTCATCAAATCACTGCCGGCAACATACACGCCCTTCTTGCCGTCGTAATACCGGCAGACGGCATATCCGGCATCCGAGAGCTTCTTGATATGAGCTGGACTAACTTCGTAAAGCAAGCCTTCCACACCCGGCAGATTACCCAGACGGGTCCATCCCGGGGAGGTAGCAACACCATTCTGGAATATCCGGCCGATAAGCTTCCCATGAGCGTTCCGCTCAGCCTGATAGCCCTCGATATCCACTACATCTATCCAGGAGGCGCATACCATCAGCCGTTTGCTCACTACCGAGCCCCGCTCAGTGCCGGTAAGTGCGGTGATATAGGCATCGGTACTCTCCTCAGCTCCCCGGTTTCGAAGCCCCGCCGAACCCCAGGTCCATTGGTGTTTTTGGGTGAGGGTTTTCAGTCTCAGGGCAAAAGCGGCCCAGAAGGCCGCCGCCGTGACTCCGGCCACCGCAATATGCCTATAGATGACGCTTTGCTTAGTCAGATCGTCCACTCCCGCCAGAAGTTCCCCATTTGTAGCCGCCGGAGCAGTGGTGTCAAAAGTAAAACGATCTCCTTTAGCAAAGGACAGCTGATTCGCGTCAGGCGTCCCGGACGTGAAGGTTAGAGTAATGCCGGTGCCCTCAATCAGATAAGCGCCGCTTGTGGGTACGGTAGTCACCTCCCCCCAAATCCCGTTTTTACTCACCTGAAAAGTAGCGGCATTCAGACCGCCGCTAGAGATGATGGATACCTTGATTCTGTAGCGGTTCGCCGGACTTCCCGCGGCCGCAAGGCCGCCTACTCCGACGTTGGAAGCGCCGACATTCACCGAACCAATGGTTCCTACTGTGCTGCCGGGAAGCACCCTGGCATAGCACGGTACGACTATCTGGCTGTACACTCCCTCCAGAAAATCCCTTAAAGGACCATCGCCCACCTTCGCTTTCACATCATCAAACGAGGAAAGCAAAGCCACGGTGCTTCGTGCCACGGAGCCCACCCCCACAACGCCCAGCACATCGGCGCCAGAGGCCACACGGCCCAGCCCGCCATCTTTTACCCTGATATCTACATCGCCTAAAATGCCCATTAAAACCTCCTTTAACCCGCTCTAGCGCCTAAAAAATCCGTCAGAGCTTTCTCGAACTCCCCCAAGGCAACCTCTTTCCCATCCTTCCAGCCTTGAGCTTCCATCACTCCGGCCAATACTGCAAAATCGATATTCATTCGCCTTGAAAGCGCATGAATATCTTGCAAGAGCTCCTTTCCTGTACCGACAGTCCCGTCTTTGACGTCCATCTTCTCATTGGTCT
Organism: Olavius algarvensis spirochete endosymbiont; assembly: GCA_900608495.1. Classification (GTDB taxonomy): domain Bacteria; phylum Spirochaetota; class Spirochaetia; order DSM-2461; family DSM-2461; genus UBA2779. The sequence continues at coordinate 47,714 of UWYT01000081.1, forward strand.
TTTTCATATTTGCCTCCTCATCACCTCTATGCCGTCCACCGATTCGGCAGGCATCCCAGCCGGATCCACATCCACGGCAAATTCCACCAGCACCGCCGCCTCATAACGGGGATTCATCCGGCTCTCATAATCCGAGTACTCATCCCTCACCGGTTCGATGTCTCCCTGTATCCCTTCATACTCCCAAAAAAACGGGAGCATTCCTATAAAACGGCTCACAAGTTCACCAGCCTGTTTCTCATCTCTACCGATAATCTTCATCAACACCGGCATCACCCTCCTGGTGCGCATCTGCCGATATATGGCGCCTTTCTCTGTCTCCAGGCGGATTTCTTTGTGGTCGCTCACTTCAAATCGCCCGGGGTTGGTGATTAGAGACGCAATAGGCAGATTCACCCGCCTGATAATGAGTACCTGCTCCTCCCGGGCATCCTGGGCAATCTTCTTTTCCGGAATCCCCACTTTCACCAGGGTGTCCCTTAGAACTTTTTTCACCGCCCCAATCATGTGAAGAGCCTCCGGACTTCCAGGGTTCTCATAAACCTCTTTGACCACTCTTTTCGATGTCCCAGATAGCGTCTGCGGGGAATCTTCACGCTCCTGCCTCTTCCGGCACTGCCTCCCTCCTGGTGGATGCGGGCATAAACCAGATGGGAACCCGCCAGCACGCTGCTTCCTTCCACCTTGCACTTCACGCTGCGCATCAGCCTCCCTGTATGCCGCAACGTAGAGCGGCCCCTATGGCCCTCCGAAGCCGAAGCTCGCCAGGCAGATCCATCAGCCGGATCTCTTTGCGACCCGAATGCCTCCCGGGAAAGCTTGATTAGTTCCACACCGGCCATAGCGCCGAGCTCCGCTATCTGCCTCGGAGTGAGCTTCGAGAAAAGTCCGATGGCCGATTCGAAATCCCTGGTTTCTACGGAGAAGCTATAGCCTGCCATCCCAATAATCCCTTAAGTTCATCTTCCTCATGCTACTCACTCGAAATCCGGCCCGGGGAGTTGTCGTCTCTCCTTCCCCATCATCGGGTAAGGAAATACGGTATTTTCCAACTTTGAATATCTTGATAATCACAGGCCCATACTCCCGGCTACCTTCCTCTGAAAACGCTGCAGCTCCCCAGGATTCTCGCACCAGTGTTTCGGACAGTCCTTCCATCCAACAATGGCCTTATGGGTGGTGATATCTCGATATGGATTTAGATGATGTTCTTCGCAGATACTGCCTGCCAGCTCGCAGGCGGCAAACAGCGTCGCATAGGTAAAGGCCCCTTCGGACCTTGGATGGCACATCTCAATCCCAATCGTGCAGTAATTCGGATTGCCGTCTGTAAGATAACTGCGGGTATATACCGTGTAGCTCTTGGAACCCACATGCCAGGCAGCCTCACTCGTGGGGATGCACTCAATCACCTCTCCGTCTATGCCCACAATATAGTGGGCGCTGCCATAGCCCTGCTTGCCGTCCTTGCGACTCTCGAAAAAATTCCGGTTCGTCTCGGCGCTGCTGCCGGCATTCCCCACCCAGTGCATTACTATGGTTTTCACCTCGTGCAGTAATTTGCCGGAGCGGCTATAGGGATTGATGCTTAAATGGTGCTGCTCAATCTTCATCCTGATCTTCAGGGTATCTGCACCACTTTCAAATAGTCTGTTAAAATATTTTAATAATTTGGGACCTCCCGGCACCAGTTTCCTGGCCATCCTGGCGGAGGGGGAATGGGTGGTATATATTGTGGGTGCTATGCGCGTTTAAATGCTGTTTAAATTCTATCTTCTGCGAAAAAAAGTGTTTTAGTACATCTGGCGAAAATGAATCCCATTAGGAGGCCTTATGTTGAGAAGAAACCTGGTTTCTTTACAGGCCGAGTAATTGTTTTTTCTTCGCTTGGAATTCTTCATCTGTTAGTATGTTCTTGTTATGGAGATCTGCCAATTTCTCAATCTGCGCTGCCACATCTTCAGTACCCCTTCCTGTGGAGACATTGTTTATAGTAGCATTTTTCATTGCTTCTATGGCTTTGTTTGTAGCGTCAACAAATGGTTTCAGAGTGTCTTTGCGTACATTCTTTGTGCGAATTCTTCTTGCTCCGTCCCAAATGGCTATTTCTCCAAGCATCAAACCACGCTTCTGTGAGATGGAATTGATTTTATCCAGCGAGATTTCTAATTGTTCAAGACCATATAACAAGCCCTTATCAAGGAATATAACCCTTTTGTTTGTACATACAATCAACCATGTATTACCTTCAATAAGACCAGATGTGAGATAGCAAATAATCTCGTTATCTTGGAGAACTTCAGGGAGATGCTTTATCTCCTTATCCAGTCCCAAATTTATCAAGATCCTCACCCCAATTTTGTATCATTTCATAGACTTCTTCTATTGTAGGCACAAGCTCCCCCTCCCTCACAAACTTTTGTAATATCTCCATCTTCCATGAAGCATGGATAATTCCTTTTTCACATATATGCCGAATATGATTTCAATAGACAAATTCAATCTAACTCCATAGGCCAAGAACACTGTGTCGGCCCCAACATAATAATGCCTTTAGATACACTGCTCATTGTCCATATCTCACAAGGATGATCTCCCTGGTGTCTTTAAGCTATTCCGAATCTATAGAAGCCGCAAAAATCCCATCCTTATTCCTATCCCACAAAACAGAATAACCCCACAACCTCCCATCCTTCCCCCTCGCGCATTTCCATCTCACGCCCGCTGCCATCATCATAAGCCAGCCTCGGCTTTCCATCTTTCCCCAGATAATATCGCTTCAATGTATACTCACCCTCATGCCGAAACAAATAAATCTTCCCATTTATCAAGTCTTGTTCCTTTCGCATCACCACAATCGCATCATCCGGGATGCCAGCCTCCGTCATACTGCTGCCCCTCACGCGTACTGCAAAATACTCGTCCGGATGCCCTTGCAGCCGGGATAGGAAAACAGAAAAACTCTCACCTGCATCGAAGCTTTCCAAAGGCTTTCCCGCAGCCACACTCTCATAGAGCGGCAGGGCAATGCGAGGGCCGTACTCCTCCTCGGGCTCCGATACTTCATCCGAGCGAGAAGGAAGCTTTTGTCCCTCTTCTCTCTGTTCATCTAGCTGGGATAGAGCAAATCCTTCTACCTTGGTTGTGCGTCGAAAATCCAATTGGTTAATAGTGTCGCACAAAGAACAGCCTCGATTGTCCTTCTTCTCCTCTTTGATGCGCTGGTAATCCTTATATAAATTGTACACATCCGGTAAGGACTTGCGAAAATCATCACCTGTCTGATGCCTTTCATTCTGCTGCGCATCACTCCGAAACATTGAACCCTCACCGGTTAAGAGCCACGTGGCATCGATTCGAAATTGTTGAACAACGCCAACAATCAACGTTCGTGAGAGTTGTTTTCTACCATTTTCGATATCACTTACCACCCCTTGTACAGTGCCCAATAATCCGGCAAACTCTTTTTGAGTTTTCTTCAAAGCCATCCTAACTTTTTTAAATCGACTCGCAACCAAAAAAATCTCCATAAAAACTCTATTAGGGTTGACAATATCTCTTATAGAGTTTACCATGATAAGCATTAGGAAACTTGCTTCCTGCTCAAAACAAAAAAGCAGGGGCTTTTCTCAACTGTAGCCCCACGGGAGATACGTAGATGAGTCTAGCGCAGAAAACAATCTCTGACCAGAGGACGCTTGTCAGGCGCGATATTAAAACCGCCATCAAAATCATAGCCCTTATGGGCCGCAGAGGCTTAAGCCAGACATCGCTGGCGGCCAAGTACGGCGTACAAATGGAAGCCATCAACCGCACCATCTGGGGAGTGCGCAAGGGAAAACGCCTCCGTGCCTGCATCGCCTGCGAACTGGGATATGGAAGCTGGGAAGAACTCAAAAAAACCTCAGTGATGCTCTGAGCGGCAGGGAGGGATAAATGCTAAAGGAATCAGAAAAAACTCCCAATCAGGAATCACCCGGGGGAAACTCGCGAGCAGACGGCAGCATCATAAATATCCCAATCATCAAGCTTAGAAAACATCCCGACAACGTCAGGTTTTTTCACGACATCGAAGGTGAAGAGTGGGACTGCTTCAAGGCCGATATAGCCAAACACGGTATCCTCCAGCCTCTCCTGGCAGCGGGAAACGGAGATGAAGGCTACACGGTTCTTTCCGGCCACCAGCGGCTGCGAGTCGCCAGGGCTCTCCAGTGGCACACCGTCCCCTGCATCATTTGGAAGGGCAATGAAAACCACAAGGACATTCTCTTCAGTACGAATCTAGGCCGCCAGCTTACTCTATTAGAGCGCTATCGCCTAACAATGCACCTTCTGGACAAAGAGGAAGATGGGCGAAAGGAAAATGGCCAGGAAAAGGACAAGAATGGTCGATTTTTTAGCGCTTCCACCGATTCTGTCCAAAATGGACAGAATCAGAAAAGCCCCCGCGACCGTGCCGCCGCCATGGTTCCCGGAGTCACTCACCACGACGTCACTCTCTTCCGCCGCATCAGGGAGCTTCCCCAGCCCGTGCAGCAGGAGCTCTTTAAGTTCGTGGAGAAGGAGAACCCCAACAAGCGTCAGCTCAAAGAGAAGGTGAACGCCCTTAATGCCGAGAAGAGGCGGCTGAAAGCCGAACTCCGGCATGAGAAGAAAATCAAGCAGACCAAGAGGGAGATGGAACAGATGCGAGATTATCTGGATGCCCAGCCCGACCCCCAGGAGCGCTACGAGGCCAGGATGTTCGATGAGATTGACCGCGCCATCAACCGAGCCTGCATCGAAGTATCCACCCTGGTGGCTCAGGTGTTTGCTCACGGTCCGGTGCGGGAGCGTACCGCCCGACGGCTGGAGCCGGGCGTCATGGCCCTAGCTCAAATCCTGAAGGAGCAGCGGGCCTTCCTCCTGGAAAGCTGGGGCAAATATCGCAGCCAGACAAACGACAGCATCAACGCCCTGGAGGAGGAACTCATATGACGCGAGCCGAGGGGCGCGCCTACCAGAGGCAAAACATTCTGCAGGATATAGCTCGC
>UWYT01000049.1 GCA_900608495.1 Olavius algarvensis spirochete endosymbiont
CCACTCTTCTCGGTAACCTCCCAGTAGTCCTCGCTCTCACTCACATAACGCCTTATACGCTGGAAATCCCCCTCCTGCCTCTTCCTGTACTCCTGGGGACTGGCATCAGAAGCACTGATCAAAACCAGCTCCCCTCCATCCAGAAGATAGAAATCATGCTTATCATACTCCGGAACACCAAATCGCGTGTTTGTATCTATGCTGCTGATGGGAAGACTGAATCCCAATCCCAAAATCGAGGGCGATCGCCCTGAATCATAGCTTATGGCAAGATTCGGCACTGCGCCTCCCCTGCCGGAAGGAAGCTTCAGCGGTATCGAAAAGGAAGCAGAGCCGCTCCAGCCTCCCTCGAGCCCTGAAAGCTCAGGAATGCCCTCACCCGGACTGGCTGCCTCCAGATTCTTGATGGAGTTCAAATCAAACTCAACAGGCTCAGGCCCTTGAGGCAGCGTCAAGGTTGAATTGATCATATCGGTGAAATGAGTGCTCAGGCTGTGAACTACTCCACGCTCCTCATCTATGCCAATACGCTCAAG
>UWYT01000058.1 GCA_900608495.1 Olavius algarvensis spirochete endosymbiont
TTTGTTCACACATCTTAGACTGACAGCGAAACCGAGATTGATTTATTACATCTTCTTTAGAAACAATTTTGAGCGCCAGCCCTCATAATACTTGGCTGTACATCAGTAAGCAAAGAAGATAGGCACCCTGAAGCCCAAAATTTACGCCTCCCACTCTGGCGTTTTTCCACCATCGCCACAAAGAAACGAAAGTAAGGGGTGAAACCGAAGCTGGATGCGGTGATGGCTGCGATGCTTGAAGCGCTCATCAGTCTGATGTACGCTAGGTTGCGGTTCATGCATTTGAACATCGAGATTAAGAATGGAGTAAGTATTTGAACAAGCTTCCACTGGTATCGGTTCTTATACCCATGTATAACGCTGAAAACTATGTTGAACCAGCACTCGAGAGTATTCAGAATCAAACCTATCCCAATTTGGAAATAATATGCATCAACGATGGCTCGAATGATGCTACCTTTTCCATAGTTGAAAGCAAAGCCAAACTTGATAGCCGCATAAAACTGCACAGCCATGAACACAAGGGAATTGTTTACACTCTCAATAGATTGATCGATTTGTCCCACGGTAAATACCTGGCAAGAATGGATGCCGATGATATTTCTCGTTTAGACCGGATAGAGAAGCAAGTTAACTACATGGAGTCGAACCCTGATATTGTTGCCAGT